>SKZX01000030.1 GCA_007127175.1 Desulfobacterales bacterium | reverse complement strand
CTTCCTTGACATTGAGCGGGATTGTTTTTAGAAAGCAAAAGGGTCGGATTAGACGGCCCTTTAAAAAGCTCTCATAGTATTTTGAATGACCGGCCAATATCGTACTAAATGTTTTTCATTGGCCGTTCGAAACGTTTTGTTTTTTTCACCTGACAACATATTATCCATAGAAACAAAGGGGGCATTGCAAATCGTGGAAAAATCTTACAATCCTTATGAAAACGCACAGGCGCAGTTTGACGGCGTGGCTGCTTTGATCGGTCTGGACGAAGGGACCCGGGACCTGCTGCGCCAGCCGTTGCGGGAATATCATGTTCTGATACCGGTGCACATGGACGATGGCAGCACAAAGGTGTTCAAGGGGTTTCGCGTCCAGCACAATGATGCCAGGGGTCCGGCCAAAGGGGGGATCCGTTTCCACCCGCATGAAACTGCCGACACCGTGCGCGCCCTTTCCATGTGGATGACATGGAAATGCGCCATGGTGGACATCCCCCTTGGAGGGGGTAAAGGCGGCGTTATTTGCGATCCGCACCATTTGAGCGAAGCGGAGCAGGAAAGGCTCTGCAGGGGATGGGTACGCCAGTTGGCAAAGGTGATGGGTCCTGCCCTGGATGTTCCCGCTCCCGATATCATGACAAGTGCCAAGCACATGCTCTGGATGCTCGATGAATTTGAAACGATTCACGGTGGGCGGTATCCGGGGTTCATCACCGGAAAGCCCGTGGGCATGGGCGGTTCCCTGGGCAGGACCGAGGCCACGGGATACGGGGTCATATACATATTGCGTGAAACCCTGAAAGACCTGGGGATCAAAATTGAGGACGCCACGGTCAGCTTTCAGGGCTTTGGGAATGTGGCCCAGTATGCAGGCAGGTTGTTCTCCCAGCTTGGCGGGACGGTTGTTGCCGTATCCTGCTGGGACAATACCGCCCACCAGGCATTTACGATCCTGAAAAAGGACGGCCTTGATATAGAAATGCTCGCAGGCATTACGAGCGCCTATGGTACTGTAGACCGGGAAAAGGCGATTTCAGCCGGGTGCGAAATTCTGCCCGGGGAGGACTGGATTTCCCAGGAAGTGGATGTGCTGATCCCGTCCGCACTTGAGAACCAGATAACCCCTGCCAACGTCAACAGGATAAGCCAATCCGTTAAAGTTATCGCAGAAGGCGCCAACGGCCCTACTACACCCGATGCCGATGAGATCATCAAGGACCGCGGAATCGTCCTGGTCCCGGATTTTTTAACGAATTCCGGCGGCGTGACCTGCAGCTACTTTGAACAGGTCCAGTCCAATACGAATTTTTTCTGGGAAAAGGATGAAGTTCTCGATAAACTTGACACAAAACTGACGGCCGCATACAGGGCGCTCCATGCCCTTGCCGAAAGAAAGAAAATGTACATGCGGGATGCGGCCTATGTTATTGCCATCAACCGTGTCGTAGAGGCCGTCAGGATGCGCGGGTGGGTGAGATAACCCGTTCATGGCCATGAATCGATGCCCGTCCGGCGCTTGCTGTCGACCCTTTTCCGGATGGGCATCAATGCGCCACAAAATCATGCAGGTAGCCCATGAACGATAAAAACAATTCAAATGAATACCTTCTTGATGTGCTCCAGGAGCGCGCCAAGGAACTGAACTGCCTTTACCGGATCGATGACATTCTCAATGATGAAAGCCTGTCCCTGCCGGAAATTTTTCAGCAGATCATATCGGCTTTGCCCGAAGGCTTCAGGTTTCCTGATGTCTGCCGGGCCAGGATTGTCTATAAAGGCGACACCTATGAATCGGCGGGGTATATCCCTTCGGAGATTTCCGAGAAGGCAGATATCAAGCTTGAAGAGGACGTTTTGGGTTTTATCGAGGCTGCCTATACACGCGAAGTGCTTCGGGTGGAAGATGATTTTTTCCTGAGCAAGGAGCGGCGATTGTTGAAAACCATCGCAGACCGTATCGGCCAGACGATCATGTACCGGGAAATGAAACAACGGGCCCACCAGTGGAATGCATCCATGCAGGAGGGTGAGAGCAAGCGGGCGTCTAACCCGGAATGGAAAATTATCATTGACCTTCTGTTGAGGACCGACCCGGACATGGCCATGCATGTTTGCAGGCGCATGATCAATCACCTCTCCGGCAAAGCGTTCAAGGAAAAAGAAGATCGGCCGGGGCTTTTCAACCCCGTTGTCAACAGGCATTTTTATTCCGGCGAGGTGAACGCCCCGGGGGAAAAAATTAACAGCAATGAAATGGCGCAGATCACCGAAGAAACATTCTCCCGTGCAACAGAGCACATGAATGATCAGGAAATATCCACGCTTATTCAAAAATGGATTCAGGAAGAGAAGGCGGGCTCCCTTATCAAGGCGGTGGACCGCATCGATGCGTCCATCGGCGAAATTATCGAGGCGATCACCCGTTACCACAACCTCATGGGCAGAAGCGACCGGTCCACTTTCATATCGGAGAGATGGCTGGAAGTCGCTTTGATCCGGCGTTTCCTTTCAGACAACCTCGATTTTATACGAATTGCAAGGCCGTTTTTAAAAATAGACGATTTTTATGATATTGCTTCCCGGCTGATCTATCCCGCCGGCAGCCATGGCAAGATCGGCGGCAAAGCCACGGGAATTTTCGTCGCCCAGAAAATCATCGGCATGATGAGTGATGAAAACCCCCTCCTTGCATCGGTCAAAGTTCCCAAGACCTGGTATATCACCACGGACGAGATCAAGGACTTTCTTCAGTACAACAACCTTCAGGAACTCAACGAACAAAAGTACAAGGACCTTGAAGAAATACGGATCAATTACCCCCAGATCATCCAGTTGCTGAAAAATTCAAGATTTCCGCCCGGGCTTGTGAAAAGCCTTGCCATGGCCCTTGACGATTTTGGCCAGAACCCGTTGATCGTCAGAAGTTCGAGCATTCTCGAGGATCAGGTGGGTGCGGCCTTCTCCGGGAAATACAAGAGCCTGTTTCTGGCAAACCAGGGCAGCAAGAAGCAGCGCCTCGAGGCCGTGATGGACGCCATTACGGAAATCTACGCGTCAATGTACAGCCCCGATTCCGTTCAATACCGGGCTGAGCGGGGGATGCTCGATTTCCACGAAGAAATGGGAATCATCATCCAGGAGGTGGTCGGCAGGCGCATCGGCCCTTATTTCATGCCGCTGTTTGCCGGTGTGGCATTCAGTAACAATGAATTCCGATGGTCCCCCCGGATCAGGCGCGAAGACGGGTTGATCCGAATGGTCATGGGCCTGGGAACGCGCGCGGTGGACCGTCTCAACGATGATTTCCCGATTCTCATATCGCCAGGCCAGCCGACACTGCGGGTCAACACCATGCCCGAGGAGATCAAGCGCTATTCTCCAAAGCGGGTTGATGTGGTGAACCTGGAAAAAAACGTTTTCGAAAGTATTGACATTGACGCGTTTCTTAAAAATTATGGCCCG
>SKZX01000291.1 GCA_007127175.1 Desulfobacterales bacterium | reverse complement strand
GCCTTCACCGACAGTCCCCTACTGGAAACACGGCATGTCTTCATGGCCGGATTCGGTGCGGCTTACATATTCCGGTCGTCGGCAACAATGGTCCCTTCCACACGCGACGACCCCTATTGACGCCGTTTCCCTGATCCACCGATTCCACTTTTGCCTGAGGAAAGCATTTGTTTCCGGGCCATTTCACCGCCGGTATTATTGGTTTTACTCCAAGCGGGGTTTATGCTAATTTACATACGATAAGACAGATGAAACCGTAAAAAGTCGTCAAAATAAAATTTCAAAAAAATTCGACCATTGGGCCGCCGGAAAACGCGCTGATCTTTCATGACCGGCAACGCCCCCGGCCGATATACAGACCAAATTCGACCAACAATGACATTTATCGCCGATCTTCATATACACTCCCGGTTTTCAAGGGCCACCGCCAGAAACCTGGATCCCGAGAACATCTATATGGCAGCCCGCAAAAAGGGCATCACGGTTGTCGGGACCGGCGACTTCACACACCCCGGGTGGCTTGCAGAACTCGCGGAAAAGCTGGAACCGGCCGAACCCGGTCTGTTCAAGCTGAACGCCGCGCTTGAAGGCGCCTGCGAAAAGCAGCTTCGTCTTCCTGTCAGGCGCCCCGTGCGCTTTATGCTGAGCGCCGAGATCAGCAATATCTACAAAAAAAACGGGGCTACCCGGAAACTCCACCACCTTGTATTCTTTTCCGGCTTTTCTGATGTGGAAAAATTCAATGCCAAGCTCTCCACCATCGGAAACCTGAAATCCGACGGACGTCCCATTCTGGGGCTGGATTCGAGAAACCTCCTTGAAATCGCGCTGGAAACCGCCCCCGACGCCTTTCTGGTTCCGGCCCACATCTGGACCCCCTGGTTTTCCCTGTACGGCTCCAGATCGGGTTTTGACAGCATAAAGGAATGCTTCGAAGACCTTTCAGCCCATATTTTTGCGGTGGAAACCGGCCTTTCATCGGACCCGCCCATGAACTGGCGGGTTGTCGACCTTGACGGCATCACCCTGGTTTCCAATTCCGACGCCCACTCCCCGGCCAACCTCGGCCGGGAAGCCAACCTGTTCAACACGGAACTTTCCTACCAAGCCATGTATCAGGCCATGAAAACCGGGGACCCTGAAAAATTCAAAGGGACCGTCGAATTTTTCCCCGAGGAGGGCAAATACCACCAGGACGGCCACCGCAAATGCAACATCAACATGCATCCCCGCCAGACCCTGGCGAAAAGCACCATCTGCCCCGTTTGCGGCCATGAACTGACGCTGGGGGTGCTGCACCGGGTCGAGGCCCTTGCCGGGCGGGACGAAGGTGAAAAACCGGCGCTGACCCATCCTTTTTACAGCCTGATCCCCCTTTCCGAAATTTTATCCGAATTGCTCGGCGTCGGACCCAAAACCAAAAAAGTGGCAGCCGCATACGAAAAATCCGTTCAAATGCTCGGACCGGAACTCGACATCCTGCTTTATGCGACCAAAGACGCCCTGGCCGATACCGGTATTATGCTGCTTGACGAAGCCGTATCGCGGATGCGGGACGGCCGGGTCCACCTGAAGGCCGGTTATGACGGGGAGTACGGCCGGGTCACCGTGTTTACACCGGACGAACGCGACCACCTGATCGGGCAGAAACGCCTTTTTATCGTTCCCAAAGAAGAAGCAACGCCACCAGGAGCCTGCATGCTAACGGCAGGCGATGCACCGTTCCGTGTAAAACCACCGGAAACCGGAAGCCTTTTCAAACATTCGCACGGAGTGGAAAACAATTCATCGGCCGGGCTTGATGCCATTCTGGAAGCGTTAAACGATGCCCAGAAAAATGCCGTCACGCACCCCGGCGGCCCGATGATTATCGTCGCCGGCCCCGGTACCGGAAAGACACGGACCCTGACATGCCGGATCGCATACCTGCTGTCGAACCGTTCTGCCGCCGCCGACAATATGCTTGCCGTGACCTTTACCAACAAGGCGGCCCGGGAAATGGCGGACCGGCTGAAAACGATGATCCATGAAAATACCGGCCTGCCGCTTGTGAGCACGTTTCATGCCCTTTGCCTTTCCATGCTTAAAGATATCGAAGACGCCCACGATTACACCGTCGCAGACGATATGGACCGGCGCGACCTGATCGCGGAAGCCCTCCGGCAGGCCGGTATTGGCGCTGCTCCGGGAAAAAAAGTGGACGCCTTTGCCCTGGGCATATCACTTGCCAAGCAAAAGCTGCTGATCCCCGATGACGGCCTTGATGGGATAACCGACGGGCTCGATCCAAAAACCTTGCAGGCCGTCTACCGCGCATACCAGGATCTGCTTGCCGCGGCCAACCAATATGATTACGATGACCTGGTTTCAAGAACCGTGATGCACCTGAGGGCTTCACCACACCTTCAGCAGCGGTACCGGAAACGGTTTTCCCATGTGTTCATCGACGAATACCAGGACCTGAATTATGCCCAATACTGCCTCGCGCGCCTGCTTGTGCCCAATGACGGCCAGATATGCGTGATCGGTGACCCGGACCAGTCCATCTACGGCTTTGCAGGCTCTGATGCCGCTTTTTTTCAACGCTTCATTGACGATTATCCCGCAGCCGCCGTCATACGCCTGGACCGGAACTATCGGTCAACGGAGACGATACTGGAAGCCGCCGACCGGGTCATCTCCCCTTTCAGCATTGATTCCGGGCGCGTGCGCCTGTTTGCATGCTCGAAAAACGGGCAGCGGTGGCCGGCGGAAAACCACCTCAATCTTCTTAAAGCGAAAACAGAGGCGCACGAAGCCGTGCTGGTCGGGAAAATGATCGAACAGATGATCGGGGGCCTGGGATTCTCTTATCACGATTTTTCCAAAAACACCGCGCGACATGCCATTGGGGCATCGTTTGCCGATTTTGCCGTCCTTTACCGGACCCGGGCCCAGGGCGATATCATAGAAGAGGTGTTTAACAATGCCGGTATCCCTTGCCGGAGAGCGGACAAGTTGAATTTCATGGGACTTCCGGGAATCAGGGAGATCATCAGCGCCATGAAAGTAGTGGAGGGCTGCGGATCGTATCCGGATATCGCCCGGCTCATGAAATGGATGGCCCCTGATTTTGACGCCAAAGACCTGAACGCCCTGATGTCATGGGGATACACAAACGGCTACATGGTCAACGGCATGCTCGCCGAAGCGCACCGCACGGAAATTGCGGGAATAAGTTCCCACGGCCGTATCCGGCTGAATGCGGTATTGTCCCGTATAGCGGAAATATCCCTGGAAACCGGGGCGCTTCCTTCTGCAGGCAAACTGGACCGCATTATCGAAGCCCTGTTTCCCGGCGTTGTCAATTCAAGCCCGAAGCACGACGATGCGCTTTCATATCTCAAGCAGACCGCGCGTGACTGCGGCCAAAATGCGGTGAAATTCCTGGAAAACATCGCCCTTCAGACAGACCCCGATTTTACATCACCCCGGGCGGAGAAAGTTTCCCTGATGACCCTGCATACCGCCAAGGGACTGGAATTTCCGGTTGTCTTCATAACAGGATGCGAAGACGGCCTCATCCCTTTTCGACACCAGGGAGGGAAAGAAGACTTGGCGGAAGAACGAAGGCTCTTTTACGTTGGGCTGACCCGTGCCGAAAACATTCTCTTTCTGAGCATGGCAGAAAACAGAATCCGCTATGGAAAAACGGAAAACCGAACCCCCTCCCCTTTCATTTCCGAAATATCGGACATGATAAAAGAATCCGCACCGGATGAATCGTTTCGACCCAAAACAAAGCAGGTCCAGCTGACCCTTTTTTCATGAAACCGGAAACAAAAGCCGTCAAATATCATTTTCCCGGTTGAATATTGAAGGCGATTTTGTCAATATAAAATGTTTGAAAATTGCAGGTAAACAGACAAATTAAGGAAACCGGAGCGATGGAGTGCCGAACATTCAGCGCCATGTTGATTGGCCCCCGCAATACGCAGGAAGATGCCATTACGGATGGAAAATCTGTTTTTCAGGCGGACCTTCTCACACGAAAGAATGGCGCATTGTCCGGCAATATCCTTTTGGCCGTCTGCGACGGCATGGGCGGGCATGATTCCGGCGAAACCGCCAGCATCTTTGTCTGCGAAAAGCTGGCCCGGATAAGATGGGGCAGCGTATCCATTCCCTATGTACTGGATGCCCTGGCCGCCATTCAAGAGGAGGCGATGCTGCATCTGCCCGTAAACAGCGGCACGACCGTTGCAGGACTGCTCGCAGGCGAGGGGAAGGCTATTGCATTCAATGCCGGGGACAGCCGGATTTACCGCTTGACAGATGACCGCATCGATTATATTTCCCATGACCACTCACTGGTCCAGGAAATGATCGACAACTCAATGATCAATATGGAAAGCATAAACGGGCACCCGTTGCGCAATGTCATTGAACTGGGGATCGGGCCCGCTTTCGAACACGTCTGGAATGTTGAAAAAGTGCATTATTACGAAGCAAGCCTGGAAAGGCCGTCCTACTATCTTCTATGCTCCGACGGGCTGACCGATGTGCTCAGTGAAAGCACCATCCATGAACTGCTCATGCCGAACCCCGTGGACAGCGGCACAAACCTCTACAATGCCTTGAAGCAGACAACACTGCGGGACAACACGAGCTTCATTATTGCGGAAATCCGCTGATTGCCACGCCTATACCGCCCATAGCATGGACAGCGAAACGACCCTGATGGAAAAAATTATCAAGAAATGCCTGCCGACCTATGACGTGGTCCGAAAAATCGGATCCGGGGTCTACGGGTCGGTTTACCTGGTCCAGGACAACCTCAAGATGAGGGCGGTCAAGATCGTGCCGATCATGGTGGAGCGCTCTGTCTCCAACCGGAGCAAAAAAGCCCTGGATTCAAAAATATCCCATGATTTCTATGCGATACAGGAATACTACCAGCGCATAAAGGGTGAATACGTCGTTGAAATCTACGATTTTCACCTGGTCGACAAACAGATCTCCAAACAGCAGGCAAAGGCTTACCTGGTCATACTCATGGAGTACTGCCCCTCCAACCTGCTCGACCGAATACTGGACCATTACCCGGTCCCCCCGGATGAAGCCACGGCCCTGATGAGTGAACTCGCGAGCATACTGAAAAATCTGACAGACCGAACCGGAGACGTTTTTATCGTAAAAGATCTTAAACCGTCCAACCTGCTGATCACGCAAAACGACAAACTGGTTGTCGGCGATATGGGCGGCATTGAAAGAATCAGCAGCATGTCCACATCCAGGAGAGCACAGTTCACGCCCAACTGGTCGGCCCCCGAACTGATCACCCACAGTGCCGCCGGCGGCGTTACCAGCCTTGTTTTTTCATACGGCTTTGTTTCCTATTTTATCTGGACCGGATCGCTGCCATACGAAAAAGTGAACTTTTCGGATCGCCTGCGCCTGATGAAAGAAAACGGAATAAACTTTTCCCGGCCTGATATCCCTGTCAAGATCCGTTCACTGATCCGGCGATGCCTTGCCTTGAATCCGGAAGACCGTCCCGGTGATTTCAATGAAATATTGCAATTACTGGTTGAAGTGGCCCCGGACACGGGAAAATACCTGTTCCGGCGGAAAACGGACAGGATGCCCGTGCATTCCCCCGGCCCGCAAGCAAATGAGAAACAGCCCGAATACGATGCCCGGCCGCCTGACCCGCAGCCGACCCCCAGAAAAAAACCAGCTCGTCAAAAACCGTCGTGGTCCCACCAACCCGGAGACACATGGGAAGAACCGGTTGTCGGCATAACCTTCAAATGGATTCCCGGGGGAACTTTCCGAATGGGTTGCGGAAGCTGGGACGGTGAGGGGAAGAAGGATGAACTGCCGGTGCACGAGGTGCATATTGAAGGCTTCTGGCTTGGCATATATCCTGTAACCCAGGACCAATGGAAACAGGTCATGACCAATTCCTTCTGGCAGAAAGTAAGGGGCAGCAACCCCTCCTGGTTTAAGATGGGGGGAGGCTACCCGGTTGAGCAGGTTTCCTGGAACGATGCAAGGGATTTCACCGTCAAACTGGCTGCCATCAACAACAACCGCTATCACTTCAGGCTGCCCACGGAGGCGGAATGGGAGTACGCCGCCCGAAGCGGCGGAAAACCCGAAAAATTTCCAGGCGGAAAACCCCCCGAGGAGATCGCATGGTTTTCTGCAAACAGCGGCATGACCACGCAACCCGTGGGAAAGCTGGCGCCTAACGGCCTCGGTTTATACGATATGAGCGGCAATGTTTATGAATGGTGCGCAGATTATTACCATGAAGACGCCTACCGCCATAATGGTTCCGCCAACCCGCTCAATGGCAGGGAATCCGCCCGGCGGGTCATCCGTGGGGGCAGTTGGAGCAACTTTCCCGCCGAGCTGCGCTGCACTTACCGGGGCAGCGTAAACCAGGACTTCAAAGGCAATTTCCTGGGTACGCGCATTGTGATGACGCCCATCAGCCGAAAAGCATCAGGCGCATAACCCGCTCAGGGGCGCTTGCACGGGCAGGGGGTGCCGGAAGCGTCATTTTCGGCCCAAAGCTGCATTTTCCGCTCAAAAACCACCAGGGCGTGTGCAATGGCATGCCAGCCGGCTTTTTGAAGGTGTTTTCCCACGGCCTGCCGGCTGATTTGCCCGGGCCAGTGCCGGGCAATCCGGTCATGGGACCATCCTTTCAGTGCGCCAGTTACGGCCAGCGCCCGGCGGCTTCGCCAATTGTCGCCCATTGCCCCCGCAAGCCGGACCACGCAATCGATCAGGTCCCCGTCCGTAAGGCCATTCACAAAGGCGCTGCCCGTTTCCGATCCGTCTGCAAAGGCGCAGCGGATGCGACCGGCACGCGCCGACCCCATTTTCCCAAGAAGCTTTCCCGAGACCCGGTACGCCGCACCGTCACCGGCCGCAATCTTTTCAGGCGGCACATAATCCACCGGTCCGACCCCGATCGCGATCCGCGTATCAACGCGCCGGTCTTCCGTGGCGCCGATAATATAGGCGCGAAAAAACAGGGCCGCCCGCAATGCAGAGCGCGGTTCGACAATCAATGCCTGCCACCCGTCCCCCCGGAAAACGTCTACGTCGCCATACACGATCGGTCCGAAAGCCTTGTTGACGGATCGGCCGGCATCAACGATCACCTGCGGCATACGGCTTCGGACAGTCCGGTCCAGGCCCGAAAAGCCGACAAAATCCCCTGTCACTACAGCCACGCACTTTTCTGGATGAAAATCCATAAACCTCCTCTACACAGCCTTCACATGGCGGGTGCCTGCATAAAACTGCGCTACACCGGCTGCCATCAGGACTCCGCCCAGGAAAAACGCCGCCTCAAGGCCCACCAGGTCCATGATGATGCCCGCAAAAACGGACCCGATCAGCATGCCCATGCTATGCCCGATGGTAATCAGCGCCATAACCGTGCCCATGGCCTCGTTCCGGTTTCCCCGGATCACGGCCAGCGCCATGATCGCCGGCATGGATATCCCGCCGCCCACGCCGAAAACCATGCTGGCGGCAAACAAGGCCCGAAACCCGTCAGCGGTTCCCATCATGACCATGGATACGGCCACCACGACCCCGCCCGCCATGACCATTTTGCGCTTGCTCCAACGGTCCGACAAAAACCCCATGGGGATGTGCATCAACCCGCTCACGCTGACCCCGAGCATGACCAGAAAACCGATCGCGGAACTTGAAAGCGCAAACTCAACGCTGCCGTATACCGGCAAAAACCCCCAGACCACGCCGATACATGCCGTATATAAAAACCGGAACAAGACCATGCTGACGATCACCGGGTCCGAAAGAATCATGGTCCAACGGACCGGATTGCGACCAAAAGAGGCGATTTTTTCAGATGCGGCCGGCGGCAGCATGGAAAGGGAAAGGCAAAAGGCGATAAAGGCCATGGCCGCCATGCTTCCGAAAGCGGCGTTCAGGCCGAATTGGTCCTGGATAACGCCTCCCAGTAGAGGGCCGATGCTCAACCCGATAAAAACGGACATATTGAATATGCCCATGGTCAAGCCCTCTTTTCCCCTTGGCGTAATTTCCCCCACGTAGGCCTGCGCCACCGGCATGATCATGGCCGAAGCAACGCCCTGAACAAGGCGCACGATAATGAGCGTGTAAACATGGTGTGCCAGGATAAAAAACAGTGAGATTAAAAAGTAGCTGAACAGGCCGGCAACAATAAAGGGTTTCCGCCCGTGGATATCGGAAAGCCTTCCAAACACCGGGAGGAAAACAGACCGGGTAAGCGAAAACCCACCAAAAATGAGCCCGATTAAAAAACCGCCGGCACCTAAGGTTTGCGCATATACCGGCAGCAGGGGAACAACAATGCCCACGCCCGTGACCGTTGCAAAAATGGCAAAAAACAGGGTCACAAATATTATCGTATTGCGTTTGGTCATGGCATTCGATCAATCGACGCTTTTTTTCAGCCACACCCGGGTTGCACCCCAGCCGCCCGCTTCAGGCGGTGCTTCGGAATAGTGCGCCACCAACCGGTGAGCGGCAAGAATGGACTGAACCCGTTTTTTCAGTATGCCTTTGCCTTTACCATGGATAATGCGCACACTGTAGATTTCTTTTTCAAGGCATGCTTCAAAATAATCGTTGAGCAGCGGTTTCACTTCCTCCGGCCGGAAGGTATGAAGGTCCAGTTCATCGGTAATGGGGATTTCAACCGGTGCATCAAACCCGTCTTCCCCGTCCCGGGCTTCATTTGGCTCATTATCCCATGGATGCATACATCCCCCTTAATTTATTCTCTGCGGCGCCCCTTTTCCCGCCCGGCCGCCGATATATCAGAATACCTGAAACTTACAACCAATATGGCGCATTCGCCAAATATTTTTAGTTTCCGGGCTCCGGAATACCGCATTTCTGAACCAGAAGATTGCTTTTTGTTGCAGTTATGGCACAATACAAACCAACCAGTGAATTCAACCGTAAAAGGTAGTGCAATGGCAATCGACATCTGCATTCTTGCCGCCCTGACAACCGGTGCGTACATGCTCGGAAGCATCCCCTTCGGGCTGGTGCTGTCAAAAATATTTTATTCCACCGATCTCAGGGCTGTCGGCAGCGGCAACATCGGCGCCACCAACGCAAGGCGGGTCGGGGGATGGCCCCTGGGCCTGGCGACCCTTCTGCTGGACATGGCCAAAGGGGCGATCCCCGTGGTTATCGGTATCCTTTTATTCGGGAAAAACGGACTTGCAGCCCATGCGGTGCTGTGCCTTTCGGCCCTTGGCGCTTTCTGGGGGCACCTCTACCCGCTGTATCTTGGATTCAGGACCGGTGGAAAGGGGGTTGCCACTGCCGGGGGTGCCTTCCTCGTTCTGTCGCCGGTTGCCTTTCTGTCGGCACTTGCCATGTTTCTGGCGGCAGCGGCCCTTTCAAGGCGTGTATCCGTCGGCTCCCTGGCAGCGGCGGCCACACTGCCGGCAGCTGTTTTTTTTATTGAAAAAAACCTCATATATGCAGCGGCCGGGCTGATTATTCTTGCATTCATCATCGTGGGCCACCGGGAGAACATCATTGGCCTGGCAAACAATACCGAGCCCCGGATTTAATGGGCAAAAGCTGTTTCAAAGCCTTGGCTCCGGTTCGAGCTAAAGGTGCAGGCCGGCGAAAAAGCGGCGCATATAGAATATCAGTGTGTATATTGAAACGGCTTCTAAAAAACAAGGCTACCGATCAGCGCCAGAACGCCCAAAAGGATGAAAAAAGTCTCCATCACAAAACCCCGCTGCATGAAGGAAAAAATCATCTTCTGCTCGTAGCCCTGAAGAAACCGGAACATCAGCGCCGGGCACACCATCAACAGAATCCCTGCCGGAGGAATGGCGCCCATGGCAGCCCCCAGCGGAAGGGCCGCAACCATTGCTGCCAGGATGCCCTTCAACAGCATGAGTGTTTTTTTTTCACCCAGCAGGATGGGAATCGTTCCCCTGCCCATGATCCGGCTGCCCTGCATGTCCATGATGTCGAAGTATGCCGTGCGGACCAGGACCATCGCGCATGCCCAGGCAAACACCAGGACGCCCGCCGGGGTTATGTGCCCTTCTATATAGAGCACCGGGAGCAGGGCTGTTGCCAGGCCCCACCCAAGGGCTGTCAGAAGGGTTTTCGACCCGGGGATGGCCTTAAGGCCGGACTGGACGGCCTTCCCGCCTTTTTTCGTTACATAATCAATATTGTACAAAAAGCCCAGCAGGCTCATACAGGCCACGAGGACGAAAAAAAGCGGCCCCATGAACCAGGCGGTCACCAGCGCCCCGATGGCTGCAAAAAAAGCCAGTGCGGAAAGGGCATTACGGTTTTTCTGGTAAAAATCGGCCCGGTATGGATCATTGAACCGGTCGGACTGGCGCTCCAGCATCTGGTTCACCGTATGCATGGCAAGGATGTAGAATGCGGCCACCAGTATCGGTGCAGCGTGAACCGGAAGCCCCTGGAGCCATATTCCCGCAAATGCCAGGCACCCGGCACCGGCTGCAAGGTAGATGTTGGAATTGACCAGAAACCGCATCAGCAGGAACAGGCCCCGGTATAACGGATGCTTGCTCTCGCACATGCGGGCTTCAAGGTCCTGGTAAACCTGCTTGATAATCCAGTTGGGCGTTGATGCCCCCGCAGTAATGCCGATGTGGCGTGTTCCGGCAAGGGCCCCGATGTCAATGTCCGCTGCGGCTTCCACATGCAGGGCCGTCTTTCCCGCCTCCGATGCGATTTCAGAAAGGCGGCGGGTATTGCCGCTGTTATACCCGCCGACCACGATCACCGCATCTACGCCTGCTGCAAGGGCCTTGATTTCAGCCTGGCGCTTTTCCGTCGAGTCGCATATCGTGTTAAAAACCTTGTAGCCGGGGTGATGCTGACCGGTCCAACGGCAAACCTTTTCAAAAAACGCCGAATTCTGGGTTGTCTGGGTCACGATGATGGCTTTTTCAAAAACAGGAAGCTGCGAAAGTGAATCCAGGCTGTCGACAACATAGCCATTTTCAGCGGCATAACCGAGCAGTCCGATTACTTCCGGATGTTCCCGGTCACCAATAATAATGGACGCATAGCCCTGCCGGGCATGCCGGGATATGATGGATTGGACCCTTATCACGCGGGGGCAGGTTGCATCGATGACTTCAAAACCGGCTTCATCCAATGCCTGCCTGTCTTTCGGGGGGATGCCATGGGCCCGGATAATGACAATGCCTTCCCCGCGCTCCGGGATTTCCCTGAGTTCGGAAATGCCCTTTTCCTCCAGCAGGGAAAGCACCTGTGGATTGTGTATCAGAGGACCGTAGCTGGCTATAGGCCCGGGCGTGGCATTTGCCGCGTCAAAGGCCATTTCGACCGCCCGGCGGACACCCATGCAGAAGCCCGCAGTTTTGGCAATGGTAACTTTCATCAAGTTGCGCCTGACCGAAAACCGTCTTTATCCCGGCGCGTTGGCGCCGGCACGCCGCACCGTGTCCGCGTCAGGAACCGGCTGCCTTTTTGAAATAAACTTTGTGGTCCACCAGGGAAAGGGAATGAATGGTACCGCGGACAAATTTCTGCTCCCCGAAAAGGTTGACGAGCCTGAACCCGCCTTCTTCCGGTTCCACCGAATCCACGGCCTCCATGATCAATTCCTCCCTGTTTCCATCTATCATATAGGCATTTGCTTCACACATGGATATGCTCTCCGTAACGGTTTATAAATATTTTTTCAAGGACTTCATCGCGCGTCGGTGCTTATAGCGGCACCGGCAGCGATAGCGTCCATGGTTTATTAACACCCGCTTATCTTACATTGCGACGCGGATAAAAAGCCCGATTCAATTCAGCAGCGGCGCCAGATGCTCATCAATCAATGCGTCTACAACATGCGGCAGCGGCACGGACATGGCCCCGACAATGACCACATTTTCCTGCGATATGGGGATAAGCAGCTTTCTGGCAGGGCTCGACGCCACCGCAGCCGCTATTTTCGGGGTAACCTCCCCCATCATGGCATTGGCCATGACAATCCCGACGGAACCGATAATGATGTCCATATGGGGTGCAGTCACCACAATGGCATTTTCCCCAGAAGCCCCGCGGTTGGCCCTGGCCTTGAGCATCTGGGCAGTTGCGATGGCGTTGGTCCCAAGGGCCACGATTTCCACCCGCTCTTCAAAAAGGGCCTTCAATCGCTTGATAATCGCCGCACCGATGCCCCCGCCCTGACCGTCTATCACACAAATCGATTTGACAGGATTCATTTGCCTTCCGTTCAGGCCATATGACAGCCTGTATTATATTTTACGAATTTTTTTGAGCATGCGCCGTTGGCTTTTGGGCAGCTTTCTGGCGGGTCCTTTTTTCCGGGTGCCATCGGTCCGCCGGGTGCTGCCGCCCGCATCCGGTTCCCCGGCGATTCCCGAGGCCGCCATTTCCGCCATCTGCAATTTTTCCGCAAACGCACCGGATTCAAGGATCGCCGCCCCATGGGCCTCGGCAAAACGAACAACCTCCTTGTCGCTGCTGACGACAATCGCCTTTTCCCTTTCCTGCCGGGCCATCTTTCGGATCAGCCCGTCGGCTGTCTCTCCCTGCCGGGAAAATTTGATGGCCACTCCCTTCCAGGACGAGTGGGCATCGGGGAAGATATATTTC
>SKZX01000043.1 GCA_007127175.1 Desulfobacterales bacterium | reverse complement strand
CGCCGACTTGAGATTGAGGGTCATGTGCTCCTTGTTCCGGTTGAAGCTGGCGTCCCGCATGGCTTCACCGGCAAACCGCCGGTCTTCTATGGCGATCACCCGAGCGCCATGGTCCGCCAGGATCATCGATGCATAGGGGCCGGGAAGCAGCCTGGACAGATCCAGGACCGTGATACCTTCCAATGCGCCTTTGGTCATGTTTCCTCCGATTCTTTATTTTTGTCCTGAAAAATGATGAGCCGCTTGCAGGCAGATTTTTCCCTTGCTGCCGGAATGCGCTGACCCGCCAGGCCCGAAATAAATAACATGATACACCCGTCTTGTCCATCATTTGTTTCCATCATCCAATCGGACAAGGCACGCTGCGCTGCAAAACTGAAAAAAATAGAAAAGCAATAAAAATCCTTTGACAGGGCCGATAAAAATCCATATGATCTCCCCATCATTTGCTGGAAGTTTTTGATGTGAACAACTTGCCCGGGCAGCGACATCCCCTGTCATGAAAACAAACCGGACCATTTTCCAACCATTTTTCATTCAAGGAGGCAAACAATGGCACTCAACCTGGAAGCCGTGGGTCAGAAGATCGGCCCCGTAAAAAAGGATTACAGCTGGAAGGACGTAATCCTTTACGCCCTGGGTGTTGGGGCGGGATTTGATGAAATCGAATATGTCTACGAAAAAGACCTGAAGGTCATCCCCAGCTTCGGGATCGCAGCGATTTTCGAATTCCTCTCCCATATTGCCGCAAAGGCCGATGTCAACTATGCCGGTATCCTCCATGGGGAGCAGGAACTGTTCTATCACAGCCCTATTCCGACTGAAGGCACCATGGTCACAGAAGGAAAAATCACCGACATCTATGACATGGGGGAAAAAAAGGGCGCCGTGGTCGTTGGAGAAAGCGTGACCTGCGATGCCAATGGAAGGCGCTTGTTTACCAGTGTCATCCGCCTGTTCTGCCGGCTTGACGGCGGGTTCGGGGGAAAACCGGCGCCGGGCTCAAAAGTTGAAATTCCGGAGCGGGCGCCTGATTTTGAGGACGAAGCGCAGCCATCGGCGGACCAGCCGCTCCTCTACCGCCTGTCCGGGGATGTTTTCCAGCTCCATGTGGATCCTGAGTTTGCAAAAATGTCCGGTTTCGATATGCCCATCATGCACGGGCTCTGCACACACGGCTATGCCTGCCGTTCCTTGATCAAAAATCTCATTCCGGGTGAACCCGAGCGGGTCCACCGCTTGTCCTGCCGGTTTTCAAGGCCCCTGTATCCCGGTGACCCCATTAAAACCCAGATCTGGAAGGTCGAAGACGGGAAAGCCGTATGGCGGACGATCAATTCCAAAACCGGCGACATGGTGATTGCCAACGGCATTTTTGAATACGGCGACATCCCCAAAGACGAGATCCGCTTCGACGACAAAGTCGCCATCGTAACCGGGGCCGGCGGCGGCCTGGGCCGCATCTATGCCAAGGACCTGGCCGCCAGGGGCGCCAAAGTGGTCGTCAACGACCTCGGCGGCTCAAGGGACGGTTCCAGCGGTGGATCGGCCACCCCTGCCCAGCAGGTGGTCGATGAAATCACTGCCGCTGGCGGCACGGCCATTGCCAACTACGACAACGTCGCAACCCCCGAAGGCGGGGAAAGCATTGTCAAGGCCGCTGTGGACGCTTTCGGTACCGTTGACATCCTCATCAACAACGCCGGCATCCTGAGGGACAAGAGTTTCATTAAAATGGAGCCGGAAAACTGGCAGGCAGTGGTCGATGTTCATTTGAACGGGGCCTACCATGTCACCCGCCCGGCATTCGCCATCATGCGCGAAAAAGGGTACGGACGGATCATCATGACCACCTCGGCCGCCGGCCTGTACGGCAACTTCGGCCAGACCAACTACTCTGCCGCCAAAATGGGGCTGGTGGGCTTGATGAACACCCTGAAGCTGGAAGGGAAAAAATACAACATCAAGGTCAACACCATTGCGCCGCTGGCCGCCTCCAGGCTCACCGAAGACATTATGCCACCCGAACTGTTCGAGAAATCAAAGCCTGAATTCGTCTCGCCGCTGGTCCTTTTCCTCTGCTCCGACCGGTGCGAGGTCTCCGGCAACATATACAACGCAGGGGTTGGCGTTTTCAACCGGGCAGCGGTTGTCACCGGCCCCGGGACCGTCATCGGGGACGATGCCAAATGGCCCGCAATTGATGATGTGGCGGCCGGCTTCGACAAAATCAGCAGCCTTAAAAACGGCAAGGAATACGAAGAGCTCAATGCCTGCGTCGGCGATATCATCAATGCTTTTTCCGCCCCACCCCAGGCAGGTGCCGCAGGCGCTTCCGATGCGTCCGGAAAATTCACCGAAGCCGCTGCGGTGTTCAAGGCCATGCCCGGCGCCTTCAACCCGGATGCCGCAAAAGGGGTCAACGTCGTTTTCCAGTACAATATCAGCGGCGACAAGGGCGGCGACTGGGTCTGCGAGATCGCGGACGGCGCATGCCGCATCAGCGAAGGCACGCATGACAAGCCGACCTGCACCCTTGGTATGTCCGACACCGATTTTCTGGCCATGATCAACGGGGAACTCCCGGCCATGCAGGCCTATACGTCCGGGAAACTGAAAATCGGGGGCGACATCATGAAATCCCAGCTGATTGAGAAACTTTTCAAGCTGTAACGGGTTTCAGCCTGCAGGAAATGCATTTTCCAGCAGGTTCGGTGCGGCACTGAAACAATCAAAGGTTTTTTCCAAATATCAGATGAAGGAGTTTAAAAATGATCGGCATAACTTCATATGGTGCATATATTCCGCGCCTCAGGCTCAATCGATCGGCCATTTACCAGTCCATGGGATGGTTTGCCCCCGCCATCGTGATGGTCGCCCAGGGAACCCGCTCCATGTGCAACTGGGACGAAGATTCCATCACCATGTCCGTTGAGGCATCCCGCAGCTGCCTTGAAAACAGGGACAGAAAACAGGTGGACGCCATGTTCCTTGCTTCCACCACGCTGCCCTTTGCAGACCGCCAGAACGCCGGCATCGTGGCAACAGCCCTGAACCTCAAACCCGATATCCTTGCATCGGATTTCACATCGTCCCAGAAGGCCGGGACCACAGCCCTGCTGGCCGCGCTGGAAACCGCAAAAGGCGGGGAGCGCAAAAACATCCTGGTGACCGCATCCGATAAGCGGGAAACGCGGCCTGCAGGATTTTATGAAATGTGGTTCGGCGACGGGGCGGCATCCTTCCTGGTGGGCGACACCGATGTCATCGCCGAGTTCAAAGGCGCATACACCCTCTCCGATGACTTCGTCGGCCATTACCGGGGGGCCCGCCACCGGTATGACTACACGTGGGAAGAACGGTGGATCCGGGACGAGGGGTACTCAAAAATCATTCCCAAGGCGGTTAACGGCCTTTTTGAAAAGCTCAATATCACCATGGACGATGTGGACAAGCTGGTTTTTCCCTGCTTTTTCAAGGCCGAGCACAAGAAAATCGCCAAAACACTGGGCGCGGGTGACAAGGCTGTGGACACGCTCCATGAAGTGTGCGGGGAAACCGGGTGCGCCCATCCGCTGTTGATGATGGCCATGGCGCTGGACGAGGCCAAACCCGGTGACCGGATCGTGCTGGCGGGTTTCGGCCAGGGGTGCAACGCCATGTATTTCCAGGTGACGGAAAACATCGTCAAGGTCAACGAGCGCAAGCCGTTCCAAAACACCGTCGAAAACATGGAAGCCATTGACAACTATTCCAAGTTCCTGGTTTTCCGGGACTTGATCACCCCGGACATGGGCATACGCGCGGAATCCGAAACCCAGACCGCCATGACCACCCTGTACCGCAGGCGTCATATGATCCTGGGGCTTGTGGGCGGAAAGTGCACGGCCTGCGGCACACCGCAATTCCCAAAAACCCAGGTGTGCGTGAACCCGGACTGCCTCGCCAAGCGCTCCCAGGAAGACTACGAATACTCGGAAATACCGGCCAGGGTCAAGACCTTTACCGGCGACCTTCTCGCCGTCTCCCTTGACCCGCCCCATATTTACGGAATGGTCCAGTTCGAGGGGGGCGGTCGCTTCAATGCGGACTTCACCGACTGCAAGCTCGATGAGATCAAGGTCGGCCTGGCCGTCAAAATGGTCTTCCGAAAGCGCACCGAGGACAAGAACCGCGGGTTTGTGAATTATTTCTGGAAAGCCGCCCCTGTTCCCGGGGCCGCTGAGGAGCTCTCCAAAATCCGATTTGACGGCCAGGTCGCCATTGTCACCGGCGCGGGGGGCGGGCTTGGCAAAGCATACGCCCTTGAACTGGCCGGGCGGGGGGCCGCGGTTGTGGTCAACGACCTGGGCGGCTCAAGGGACGGCTCCGGCGAGGGTTCAGCCACCCCGGCCCAGAAGGTGGTCGATGAGATCATGGCGGCCGGCGGAAAGGCGGTGGCCAACTACGACAACGTGGCCACGCCCGAAGGCGGTGAAAACATCGTGAAAACCGCCGTGGACACCTTCGGGAAAGTCGACATCCTGATCAACAACGCCGGCATCCTGAGGGACAAGAGCTTCATCAAGATGGAACCGGAAAACTGGAATGCGGTCCTGGCCGTTCACCTCAACGGCGCCTACAACGTCACCCGCCCCGCATTTGCGGTAATGCGAGAAAACGGCTACGGGCGAATCGTGATGACCACATCGGCTGCCGGTTTGTACGGCAATTTCGGGCAGTCCAACTATTCCGCGGCCAAAATGGCCCTTGTGGGGCTGGCCAACACGATCAAGCTGGAGGGGAAAAAATACAATATCAAGGTCAACACCATTGCACCGCTGGCGGCTTCCCGGCTGACCGAGGACATCATGCCCCCCGACATTTTTGAGAAAATGAAGCCGGAATTCGTCGTTCCCATGGCGCTTTACCTGTGCAGCGACGCCTGCGAGGAATCCGGCGGCATTTTCAACACGGGCATGGGATATTTCAACCGGGCGGCCGTTTTGACCGGCAAGGGCGTCAAGCTCGGCACAGACGATGCGCCGCCCACACCTGAAGACATCAGCGCCCATTTTGATGCCATAAACGACATGTCCAGCGCAAAGGAAATGGAGGATCTCAACAGCGCCATGTTCTCCATGCTGGTGCCCCCTGACGACGATAAAAAGGAGTCGGCCGCAGATGCGTCTGCCGGTCCTTCGGTTGGTGAAATCTTTGAAAAAATGCCGGAAGCGTTCAACCCGGACGCCGCCAAAGGGGTCGATGTTGTCTTTCAGTACGCCATTTCCGGCCCCGGCGGCGGCGACTGGCATGTCATCGTTTCAGACGGCGCTTGCACCGTTGATGCGGGCGTTGCCGAAAAACCGACCTGCACGCTGAAAATATCGGACAAGGACTTTGTTGACATGATTTCCGGCAAACTGGACCCCATGGCCGCATTCACCTCCGGAAAGCTCAAGATAGACGGTGATGTGATGAAGTCCCAGCTCATCGGAAAACTGTTCAAAATGAGGTAGTACGGCTTTTCGCCGACCGATGGGTTTCATCAACCGGCGGATTACAAATCCATAAAGCTGCAAATTTTCAATGCATAACTGACAACACAAAAGCCTGGAGGAATAAAATGGCTACAGGGATAAAGGATAAAGTGGCGATCATCGGCATGGGGTGCACCCGTTTCGGTGAGAGATGGGACGTCGGCGCCGAGGAGCTGATGCTGGAAGCTTTCGAGGAATGCGTTGCGGATGCCGGGATCGAACAAAAAGAAATCCAGGCGGCATGGTTGGGGACATGCATGGACGAGGTTAACGTCGGCAAAACCGCCATGCCCCTTGCAACCACGCTGCGGCTTCAGAAAATCCCGGTTACCCGGGTGGAAAACTACTGCGCCACCGGGACAGAAGCGTTCCGGGGCGCCTGTTATGCGGTCGCATCAGGGGCCTATGACATCTGCCTGGCGCTCGGGGTTGAGAAGCTTAAAGACACGGGATATGGCGGTCTGCCCGGCGGCGGCTCCAACACCGGGAGCCTTTTGTGGCAGTGGTGGCCCAACCTGACCGCACCGGGGTCCTTTGCCCAGCTTGCGTCAGCCTATGCCGCCAAGTACCGGATCAAAGACGAGGACCTCAAGCGGGCCATGGCACACATTTCCGCAAAAAGCCACGACAACGGTTCGCTCAACCCCAAAGCCCATCTCCGCAAAAAAGTGAGCGTCGACCAGGTCATGGCCTCCCCCATTATCGCCCACCCCCTCGGTCTTTTTGACTGCTGCGGGGTCAGCGACGGATCTGCCTGCGCCATTGTCACCACACCTGAAATGGCAAAAAAGATGGGGAAAAAGGATTTCGTCACGGTCAAGGCGCTTCAACTGGCGCTGAGCAGCGGAGAGGAAAGCGCCTTTGACAGCTGGGACGGGGACCACTTTGTCACCACCACCAAGTGCAGCATCGAGGCCTACAAGGAAGCAGGCGTGGAAAATCCGAGGGAAGAAATCTCCATGATGGAATTGCACGACTGCTTCTCCATCACCGAACTCGTGACTTACGAAGACCTTCATATTTCCGGGCGCGGCAAAGCCATCAAGGACATCATGGACGGTTTTTACGACCGGGACGGCGGCCTTCCCGCCCAGGTGGACGGCGGGCTCAAGTGCTTCGGCCACCCCATCGGGGCATCCGGCCTGCGCATGCTCTATGAAATGTATCTGCAGCTGCACGGGCGTGCGGGTGAACGCCAGATTGAAAACCCGAAGTTGGGAATGACGCACAACCTCGGCGGCTTCCCCTTCCAGAACATATGCAGTATCGGCATTATCGGCAAATACAACGCATAACCACCTCCGGATTGCCAAATAACAATATTGCGGGCACAGCCTCCCGGGGACAGAATACCATTCTGTCCCCGGGACCCCCTCAATACCCATTCGGCAGGACCGGATGCCGGGCATGATCAAACAAGGTCACGCTTCTCTTTCATGCCTTGCATTTTTCTCTTTTCCCCATCTTTTTTCCGTCCAAACTTCCATTTGCAGATTGCAAAAAAAGCTGTTATTGTTTCCCCTACTGAATCCAAGCAATTTGTTTCTCGCCTGTGCCCATTATGCGTGTCTATAGACTTTTACAGAATATAAAAACGGCAGGTTGTCCTCCTGTATCGAAACGCAGACAAGCCCGCGATCCGGGCGTGAATACGTGTGGCCGGAACCATCATTGCCGGAAAGGACAGGATCATGACGGGCAGGATGTCAGACCGGCCATAGGATGCCGCCTTCCACGAGGTATACAATAAAAACGATGATTTCCGGAAACAGATGGCATTGACAAAGTAAGCTGGCTCAATGATCACATATGACAATAACGGTATGCCCGCAGGACCGTTGAGGCAACGCAAATGATCAACATGCTTCAGGACTGGTTTAACCGGTATTTCTCCAACCCCCAGGTAATCACCCTCTGGCTCATCCTTATTGGCGGGTTCCTTGTCGTTATTCTGCTGGGCGGCATGCTTCAGCCGGTTTTTCTGGCCCTTATCATCGCGTACGTGCTGGAGGGCTTTGTCTCGCGTCTAACGGCCATCCGCATTCCCCGGATTATCGCCGTTGCCTTTACTTTTTTGCTCTTTATCGCCATCCTGCTGCTCCTGGTCATCGGCATTTTCCCCCTGATGTCCAAGCAGATCGGCCAGCTCCTCGGGGACCTGCCCGCATATATCTCCAATGCCCAGAAACATCTGCTCCTGCTTCCCGAGCGGTATCCGGAATTCATTTCCGAATCGCAGATACGCCAGCTCATCGACGGCATCCGCACCGAGCTGACGCGGGCGGGTCAGAACCTCCTGATGTTTACCGTCGCGTCCCTGCGCAACCTGATGATGCTGATCGTTTACCTGGTGCTTGTCCCTTTCCTGGTGCTGTTCTTTCTCAAGGATAAACATTTGATCCTGGCATGGGGTTTCAAACTCCTGCCCAAAAACCTGGAGTTGTCCACGGAAGTCTGGAAAGAGGCCAACATGCAGGTGGCGAATTTCGTGCGCGGCAAAATGCTCGAAATCCTGATCGTATGGGTTGCCACGTTCATCACGTTTTTGCTGCTGGAGTTGAATTATGCCATGCTGCTGTCCTTTTTCGTCGGCATATCGGTCCTTGTACCCTATATCGGCGCAACCGTCATGACCATCCCCATTGCCCTCGTGGCATTCTTCCAATGGGGAGTCGGGGCTGAGTTCCTGTATGTCATGATCGCATACGGCATCATCCAGGTCATCGACGGAAACATTCTTGTGCCACTCCTGCTGTCAGAGGTGGTGAACCTGCACCCGGTCGCCATTATCGTGGCGGTGCTTCTTTTTGGCGGATTATGGGGAATATGGGGCCTTTTCCTGGCGATTCCCCTGGCAACGCTGCTTCACGCCGTCATGAAAGCCTGGCTGAAAATGCTGGCAAACATTCCGGAAGAAGAATGCGTAAAACCGGAATAACCCCGATTATCCATTTATCTGCAACTTTTTAAACCCAACGGGAGGACATTCATGCGACCGATCGAAGAGCCGAAAGTGTACCTGGTGGCAAAAACCATGCTGGAACCTGACGGGCTGAACGCTTATCTCCGCGATATCGGCAACCCGGACTGGAAACCCGACCCGGGCGTTTCGAACGCTGAAAACCTGGTCGAAGCCGCCGGAAGAATGTGCTACCGGAGCTGGCAGCCATATGATCCTGCAAAGCCTGAAGCCACCAACCCCAACGTCACAACCGTAAGACAGGGCAACGACGCTTACATCGGCAATGTGCTCAAGAGCGGACACGGCTCGGTCCTTGAGCATGCCTGCCTGACGTTCATATGCCGCAATGTATCGCGCGTGTTTACCCACGAACTGGTGCGGCACAGGGCCGGGATGGCCTACAGCCAGGAAAGCCTCCGCTACGTGCGCCTGGACGACATCCCGTTCTGGATGCCAGGATCCGCCCGGGCAAATGAAACAGCCAGAAAAAAGATCGAAGAAGTCGTTGATTTTCTGGAAAACACGCAAAAAGAGCTCTCCGCCATTTTCGGTATGGCAGATTTGACTGATTTAAAAGAAAAAAAACAATTGACATCCATGTTCAGGCGGGTGGCCCCGATCGGGCTCGGAACAACCATCATGGTGACGGGCAACCTCCGGTCATGGCGACACATCATTGAAATGCGCACATCCCCCCACGCGGAAGAGGAAATCCGCATCGTCACGGGAAAAATCGCGGAAATCTGCAAAGCCCACTTCCCCAACGTGTTCCAGGACATGGCGTTTGATCAGGTCCAGGGTAGCTGGACCTTCGGCCATACCAAGGTTTGACGGCTTTGTAAAAAACTCAATATCTGCGTTGCGAGCAATTTTTGAAGAATTTCACGTACGGACAGGTACTATCAATTCTTCAAAAATTGCTCGCGCCTGGATCTTGACCTTTTTACAAAGCCGTCTGAAAACGACTTTTTACGGATTCATCAACAAGGTTTAAAGCCAGGTGAGAGTTATCCGCTTTGAAAACAGGTCGGTTTTGGAGGTGGGCATACCTGAACCCGCATTAAAGCCTGGGGAAGCCCTGGTTCGCGTCCTGATGGCGGGCATCTGCGCAACAGATATTGCGATATTCAACGGCTACGCAGATTTCAGGGGCATACCCGGCCACGAGTTTGCCGGTGTGGTAGAAAAATGCCCTGATCGCCCGGAGTTGGAAGGGAAAAGGGTCGTAGCAAACATCAATTTCGGGTGCGGCCGGTGCGCAGACGAAAAGCACTGCAAAAACCGAAGCGTTCTGGGAATCCGGAACCACGACGGGGCTTTTGCTCAATACTGCGCCATTCCCGCAAAAAACCTTTACCCTGTCCCGGAAGAAATCGAAACCCGGCAGGCCGTATTTGCGGAACCCCTGGCTGCAGCCCTTGCGGTCACATGCCGGGTCCCCATTGATTCCGGCAGCCGCATTGCCGTCCTAGGCGATGGCTGCCTTGGCATATTGTGTGCTGCAGGGCTGCGTCAATACGCCCGAAGCGTGACGCTTCTGGGACGCCACCCGGCCAAAATGGCCGCAGCCGAAAAGCAGGGTATCAATATCTTTCCCGTGGACACCCATGCAGGTCCCGAAGACGCTGTGAGCCGGCTCGGGACCTTCGATATCACTGTGGATGCAACAGGCAACGCCGACGGCATCAACTGGTGCATCCACCTGACACGCCCGAAGGGGCATATTGTGGTAAAAACGACCGCAGTGGAACCGTCAAAAATTGACCTGGCAGCAATCGTGGTAAACGAGCTGTCGCTTATGGGCTCGAGGTGCGGGGACCTTCCCCTTGCACTGAATTTTCTTCAAGCCGGGAAAATCAATGTTGAACCGCTTGTTTCTGCCACATACCCTTTTTCTGAATTCAAGAGGGCATTTTCCCGTGCCATGGAAAAAGAAACCCTGAAAATACTGATCGATTTTTCTTGTTAATTCAGTAGCCTTCTCATCCTGTCTTCAAGTTCTCGTTCAAGCGGCTTTCTTTCCTTCTGATCGGGTTCTCCATCTGTTTTGTCACGGTCCTGGGGGGCCAGCCGGTCTATCAGCCGATCCTGCAACTGCTGCTGCAATTCTTCTTTCCCCCGCTCCATCAACTGATCCTTCACAGCGGCCGTATCCACGCTGAACCTTGGGTTCCACAATGTGCCGGCCACCTTCACGGGCACAAGGGTCCAGCCGTCACCGGTTCGGGACAGCGCCGACACCAGGTCTCTGCTGCCGATTCCGGATGCCACTTCCCGGGATACGCGCATATCCAGAGAAAGGTTGACGGAACCGTCAATGCCGATGGATCCGACAGGCGACATGCGAACGCTGTCGCCTTCAAGGCGCGAATCCAGGTTGAACCGGCCTTCCTCCAGTTTGACGTTTCCGCGCAGGGAATCAAAGCCCAAGACTTCCAGCCGGTCCGTGCCCACAAAACCGGCCAAACCGCCGGCAAGCCCGGTACCGGTGAGCCGGCCGTTTGCGACATTCACATCCGCCATTGAGGTCAGCGTGCGGCTGATGGTGTCCCAGGTCGCGCCCTCGCCTTTAATGTCCGCGTTCAGGAACAGATTTCCGTGAACCGTATTGGCGGCACCCGGAAACATGGCGCTGATCACCTGTTCGGCGTGTGTGTTCTCGACGGCGATGTCCACCTGGTATGCGAGCGGCTTGCGGCCGAGGTTGGCTTCAGCCTTGCCTGCAATCGTCCCCCCCGCCACATTGCCGCGGATATGGTTGACGTTGAACACGTTGTCTTTCAGCGTGTACTGAAGATCAAAACGATCAACCGCAAGCCCTTTGAATATTGCCTTTTCAACCCGGACATCTCCTTTCACATCCAGGGGAATATCAAAGGGGCCGGGCTCTTCCGGGGCTTCCGGTGATTTGTCAACCGGCGCCGGCGCCTCGCTTTCATCAGCGCCCACAGCCGCAAGGAGCCTGTCAATATCCAGCGTATCGGCGGTAAGGGTGTGCCGGACCTGTTTTACCTCGCCCATGAGGTTGTCCGCGCTAAAATTCAGGCCCAATGCATCGCCGGCCAGGCGTATGACCAGGTTGTCGGACCTTACACTGTCTTTGACCATATGGATATTGCCGCTGATCACAGCCGCCAATTCATTGATTGTCGCACCGACAGCCTCAAGGGTGATTTCTCCTTTTTCAACAAGCGCCTCCGGCTTGTCCGCCGGGCCCTTCAAGTGAAACTGCGCCCCCATGCGGCCGACAGGGCGCATCTCCAGCACCGGCGCCATAAGTTTTTTCGGAGCGGCATCAACCATATCCGAAAGGGCGATCATCGGGAGGTGCGCCGTTATATCCAGCTGCGGCGAATTCCCGTAAGACATGACACTTCCGGATGCGGCCAGCAGAATCCCGTTGATATCCGCATCCGCTTTCGAAATAGCAATATTTTCGGATGCAAGGTCTATTGATACGTCGTAATCCAGGGATACCCGGCCGTTAACGATATGCGCGTCCGGCATGTCGGCGGGCAGAAAATCAATTTCAGAAACCGATATCCGGCCGGCGGTGTCCACTTTCTCTGCGGTTGCATCGGTCCGGATATCCACGTTCAGTTTCATGGCACCCAGCTTGCCGGGAAAGTTCTCCGGCGCATACGCCATGAATGGGACAACATCCAGGCCATCGATGCGGACGCCTGCCCTGACATTCCCTGTTTCCGGTGCAACCGTACCGTCAAGATCAACAGGCGCGTCGTTGACCTTTAAAGCCCCGTTGAAAAGATAAGCAAACGGCTCGCCGCCGGCAGGGGTGCCCTTTGCGATGCGAAGCATTCCGCTGATGTCGGGCGGCTCTCCCTTTATAGCGGCACCGACTTTTTCAAGGGTGATTTCTCCTTTTTCAAGGAGTTCATCCGGCTTTTCCGGTGAGCCCTTCAGATGAACCGCCGCGCTGATGCGTCCGGCAGGGTGCATCTCGAGGACCGGTTCCACCAGTTTTTGCGGAACAGCGCCTAAAATGTCTGTAATGGCGATCATCGGCAGCTGCGCCGTGACATCCAACTGCGGCGCACTCCCGTATGACATGACAGTTCCAGACGCGGCCAGCCGAATACCGTTGATATCCGCATCCGCTTTCGAAATAACAATATTTTCAGATACAAGGTCTACTGAAACGCCATAGTCAAGTGATACCCGGCCGTTTTCTATAT
>SKZX01000318.1 GCA_007127175.1 Desulfobacterales bacterium | reverse complement strand
ATCACCAACGGCGGTCTTCCGAAAGACAGACCGACCCTGGTCTGCGGCGGCGCGGGTTCCGGCAAGACGCTTTTTGCCATGGAATTTCTGATGCATGGCGCCATTGAATACGGGGAACCCGGCGTCTTTATGACTTTTGAAGAAACGCCTCAGGATCTCGCAAAAAACTTTTACTCCCTTGGTTTTGATCTGCCGGAAATGATGTCGCGCGGGCTGATCGAAACCGATCATGTAAGCATCACGCGCAGTGAAATCGAGGAGACGGGAGAATACGACCTGGAAGGATTATTCATCCGCTTAGGCGCCGCCATTGATGCCATCGGCGCCAAGCGGGTTGTCTTGGACACCATCGAAGCCCTTTTCTCCGAGCTGCCCAATGCCACGATCCTTCGGGCGGAGCTGCGGCGGCTTTTTCTCTGGTTGAAAGGACGCGGCGTGACGGCCATTGTTACGGGGGAAAGCGGCGACAAGACCCTGACGCGATACGGGCTTGAAGAATATGTCGCCGATTGCGTGATTCTTCTGGACTTCCGCATTGTTGGACAAATTGCCACCCGCCGTATGCGTATCGTCAAATATCGCGGTTCGGCGCATGGCACGGACGAATATCCCTTCCTGATCGACGAGGCCGGCATCTCGGTCCTTCCCATCACTTCCCTGGGGCTCGACTACCCCGTTTCCAAGGAACGCGTCTCCACGGGCGTTGCCAGACTGGATGCCATGCTCGGCGGCAAGGGGTTCTTCCGGGGCAGCACCATTCTCCTTTCCGGTACCGCGGGCACCGGCAAAACAAGTTTGTCGGCGACCTTTGCCGATGCCGCCTGCCGGCGGGGCGAGCGATGCCTCTATTTTGCCTTTGAGGAATCCCCCCGGCAGATCATACGCAACATGGAATCCATCGGCCTGGATCTCGAGCAATGGGTAAAAAAGGGGCTTCTCAAGTTTCATTCCGCCCGTCCCACCCTTTACGGCCTGGAGATGCATCTTGTAACCTTCCACAAGGTGATTGAAGCGTTTACGCCCCAGGTTTTCATTGTTGACCCCATCAGCAACCTGATTGACGCCGGAACGGCGCCAGAGGTCAAATCCGTCTTAACGCGCCTGATCGACTATCTGAAGATGAAAAAGATTTCGACTTTCCTTACGGATCTCACCCATTTCGGTAACAGCCCTGAACGCACGAGAGAAGAGATCTCTTCTCTCATCGACACGTGGCTTCTCTTAAGAGATATCGAACTCAAGGGCGAGCGCAACCGGGGGCTCTACATTTTAAAATCCAGGGGCATGGATCACTCCAACCAGATTCAGGAATTTTTGATAACAAACCGGGGCCTCGACCTGGTCGATATCTATACCGGTTCCGGCGAGGCATTAACCGGCAGTGCCCGGGCCGCCCAGGAAGCTCAGGAAAAGGCATTGGAAATGGAACGCCGGCATGAGGTGGATCGCATACGCCGCGACCAGGAAGGCAAGCGTAAAGCTTTTGAAGCAAAAATCGCCGCCCTGCGCGCCGAATTTGACGCGGAATCCGAAGAACTCGATTTTCTGGGGAAAGAAGAAAAGAAAAGACAAAAAATTGTTGCTGAAGAACAGTCGAAGATGAAAACCCTTCGCAAGGGGAAACAGTCGGCGAACCGGGAAAAAGCCCCAAAAGGAAAGGTGAACGGGAAAAAGAAAGGAGCGTAATATGAAGTCCGAATCGGTGGAAGAAACCTGGAATCTTCGCTTATATGTGGCCGGCCAGACCCCGAAATCGATTACCGCTTTTGCGAATTTGAAAAAAATCTGCGAAGAGCATCTCGCCGGCAAATACCGTATTGAAGTGGTAGATCTTTTAAAAAACCCTCAGCTTGCCAAAGGGGACCAGATTATTGCCATACCGACACTGGTCAGAAAACTCCCCGAGCCCCTTAAAAAAATCATCGGGGATCTGGCCAACACGGAACGCGTGCTGGTGGGACTGGATATTCGACCTGTCTCCAGATGATAAAATCAGATGAGATATCAATCATGAAAAGGAAAGCAGGGAATACCGTTGCCGGGAAATTTGAAAAAACAGCCGCGCATTTGAACCCGGAAAAGCACGTTCTTATTTTGTATGTTGCCGGTATGACGCCGAAATCAGCGTTGGCAATCGACAATGTAAGGAAATTTTGTGAAGAAAATCTTCAAGGACGCCACGAACTGAAGGTAATCGACCTCTATCAGCAGCCCGCGCTGGCCAAAGGAGAGCAGATTATCGCCACCCCGACGCTGGTCAAAAAACTCCCGCTCCCTTTGCGGAAACTCATCGGCGACATGTCGGATACACAAAGAATTCTTGTGGGCATTGATCTGAAACCCGGTAATTGACAATTGCGAATCCATGAATAAACCACGAAAAACAGAGCAGGAACTTTTACATGAGCTTCAGACGCTCAGATCCCGGATAACGGAAGCCGATGAGACATTGCGCGCCATCAAAACCGGTGAGGTGGATGCCCTGGTCGTCTCGACCATCGAAGGAGATCGCGTTTTTACGCTTTCGGGCGCCGACCGCCCTTACCGGATAATGGTGGAGACCATGAACGAAGGGGCCGTCACACTGGCCGCCGACGGCACAATCCTTTTCTGTAACCAGCGTTTTGCGGATATCACTAAAACGCCCCTGGAAGAAATTATCGGATCTTTGTTCCAAAAATACATTTCACCAACAGACCATCACATCTTTGAAGCTATACTTGTACGAAGTGTAAAAAGTAACTGCACGACGGAACTGGAATTACAGACCGGGGATGGCAACGCCGCTCCCGCCCTGCTCTCCATAAGCGCCCTTAAGCAGGCCGATGTCCCTGGTTCGATGTGCGCGGTTGTCACCGATCTGTCGGAACAAAAACGCAATGAAGCGATACTGGCTGAAGAAAAACTGACAACCCAGCTCCTCCAGCAAACCACAGAGCTTTTTTTTATCTGCGACAGCACGGGCCGTATTATCCGCGCAAGCCAGTCAACCATGGGTGTTTTAGGCAGAATCCCGGTTTTTGAGGAATTTGATGCGGTATTTCACCTCCTTTATCCCGACGGGTCGCCTTTTATTCTTCTGTCTGAAATACGCAAAAAATTTCTCCACGGCGTGGAGGTCTTCTTCAACCGGGCCGGGATTGATTACTGTTTTCTCTTAAGCGCAAATCCGCTGATCAGTCGCAAGGAAATCATCGGTATTGTCGTCGTTATCGTGGACATCACCGACCGTAAAAACATGGAGGAGCGGCTTCAAAAATCCCATGACGAGCTCGAAAGCATGGTTTCGGAGCGAACGGCCGAACTTTTGGTCGCAAAAAATGCGGCGGAACAAGGAAGACAAATCGCCGAGGCATCTGTTTTAGAAATAAAAAAGTTAAAAGAAAAACTGGAATCGGAAAGAGCCTATCTGCAGGAAGAGATTAAGCTGGAGTACAACCATGAAAACATTATCGGTAAAAGCGACGGGCTCAAATACGT
>SKZX01000092.1 GCA_007127175.1 Desulfobacterales bacterium | reverse complement strand
GCAGATGAAGCATCAAAAAGCGCCGTCACTTTGTCGGCTATTTCCTCTATATACTCTGAAATCGGATACAGGTTGGGGGTTCGAAGCGTGTCTATGAGGACGGTTTTGCTCTGGGCCACCGCGCTTTGTATGGTTTCTGCATCGTACGATTCCTCGCATATCAGCGAAAACATGTCTTTACTCAGTTCTGCGTGTTCTTGTATGGTCAGGCCGCCCGTATCCTTGTCTTTCAGCAACGTGTATTTCTGTTTCATCTGCGTTTCAATCCCCCCGGGAAAATGCCGTTTTATTGAAATTCTTACAAGTTCTAGTCTATATTCACTTTTCCAATAAGCGTATAATAAATCATTATTGAGTCATGTCAACAAGCAAACGATATGGCCCCCGATATAGGCCGACGCCTCCATTTTGCCGTTCGGCCGCGACGAAGCGGAATTGCAGTAAAAAATCAGTTGACCGGGACTTCCGGGTTTTGTAAAAGGGAACGTGAAAACCGGAGGGATGGCCGAGTGGTTTAAGGCGGCGGTCTTGAAAACCGTTGAGCGAAAGCTCCGTGGGTTCGAATCCTACTCCCTCCGCCAGACATTACTCATACATTTCGTTTATGGCCTGCCATAACAGCTCAATGATATTTTTCATATAGGGTACCTGCTTTTCTTTCCGCAGCTTGTTCAAGGCGTTTTTCTCCGGCGAGTTCCCGATTTTGATGGCTTCCTTTTCCACGGCCGCAATGATGTGCTGCTCATCCACAGCATCCCGGAAAATGCGGGAAAGCGCGACCCGGAGCGTGGAGGAACGTTTCAGGTCCAGGTCGTCCAGGTTCTGCCGGAATTCCCGGGGTTCTACGCGCCGGGTCAGAAGGATCACTTCTTTTGCCATTTCGGCCGTTGTTTTTGGTTGGCTGAAATCAACCAAGCCCAATGAAATCAAGGAGTTCAGTATCCTGTAAGCCTCAAAATCATCAAAACCGCTTTTGTCGAACGCCTGGCGAACCGTTGATGTTCCGTTGATCACTGACAGCAGTTGTCTTTCATTCGCATTCAGCGATGCTTTTACGCCGTCCCCTGTGGTGTCGGCAATTTTGGGAATTGACGACTCACCGGGTATCTGTTCTTTTAAAATTTCCACCTCATCTATCCGGCGGGAAGCTTCCAGCAATACGAACATGGTATCGATCTTAAACGCGTCGGTCCCGTTAAGGTTGATCTCGGTATCCGTGTATTCAAATTCGCCGGATTCCGACAATAATACGTTAAAAATAGTGTTTTCGGCTTGCTTCCGGATAAACTCATTGAGTTTTTCAGCCGATATATAACCTTTTTGAACCAGGGTTTTTCCCAGCCTGTCCTTGTTATGATGGCTGAGCGCCAGGCAATCATCAAGGTCCGCCTGTGAAAGGAAGCCGGCCTCTTTAAGGAGATCCCCAAGGCGGTTTGTTTTCCTGGTTTCAGTGGCATATATGATGTCCCCTTCATGCAGAAATATCTGTATGAAATTGTCACTGGATCGGATAATGAGCCTGCCCGTGCGTCTTTCATAGTTTAGCATCTGCAGGATCGAGCTCAGCCTGAACGTTTCGATATTGCCCTTTAACGACATGCCGCCCCCAATGAATGCGTATTTCCGGGCTTATATCCGGCCGTCGGGGCAAAAGGGTCGACTTTTTTTGTCACGGGTTCCTCCGCACGCTTTTGATGACAACCCTGTTTCTGCCGCCTTCTTTGGCCTCGTACAATGCGTTGTCGGCCAGCAGCAGCATCTCATCGATGCTTTCAAAGCCTGGGCTGTAAGCGGTCAATCCGATGCTAACGGTCAAAAAAAGCGTTTTTTCTGAATAGCTTGCCGGCGATTTTTCCACGGTCAACCTTAATCTTTCCGCCAGCAATTCGGCATTTTCAATGCCGGTATTCGGTAAAATGATGCTGAATTCCTCTCCTCCCACGCGTCCTGTTATATCCGTCCGGCGCATGCTGCCCTTCAACATTCCGGCAAGGTGCCGTAAAACAGCATCCCCGGCTGCATGACCGTGGGTGTCATTGAGTTTTTTAAAATAATCGATGTCAATCATCAGCAATGAAAAATACTGCCCATAGCGCCGGGCGCGTTCAAATTCCCCCGTTGCCGAATTCATGAAATGTCTGCGGTTCCAAAGTCCGGTGAGGTCATCTGTTGTGGCCAGGTGCTCCAGTTTTTTTTCTGCCTGCTTGCTCTCGGTGATGTCCCTGATCCACTCGACAAAATATTCAACAGTGTTCTTATCGTCGAGTATCGGTGCAACGCGGAGCCTGATCCACCTGCCATCGGGAAGTTCCCTCTCCTCCTGATGGACCTCCCTGGTGTCCAGAACGGATATGGCGTGGCAGTCACGGCAAATATCATCATATCCCCGGTAGGTCTTATAGCATTTCGTTCCGAGCACCCTTTTTTCTTCAGGGATCTCGCCTATCCCGCTCCAGTTGCTGTAGACGATATTCATCTGTGTATCCTGTATCGAGATCATATCGGGGACAAGGGAAAGCAGTTTTTGAAACCGCAACTCGCTTTGCTGCAGCGCTTCCACAACTTTTCTGCGGTTGGTGAAGTCCCACCATGCGCTGACAATCTCGATTCTTCCGTCTTTGTCTTCAACAACTCTTTGCTGATCATGGATCCATTGATATTTGCCTTTGCTGTTCTTCAGTCGGTACTCAAGGGTTTGGATTCCGCTGTTTTTTGTGTGCCGGCGCATATCGGCAAGCAGGCGGTCCCTGTCATCCGGATGCACATGACTTGCCCAGGCTTTAAACTTGCCTGTAAAATCTTGAGGTTTCAATCCGGTAACAGTTTCGATGTTATCACTTACATATTTAATGTCCCATTCGCCGTCAACCACCAGGAAAGAGCAGATAATCGCAGGCGCTTGAAGTATGAGCGTGTCAAGCACCTCTTCAATTTTCCGGAACTGCTTGTCGCTCAATGAGCGTCGGCTCGATCCGGCACCGTTATGCGCGTGTTGTTTTCCGTTTTTATGCGGGTCCTGGTTTTCAGCCATTCTTGGCTCCCTGTTCGGGTTGTTTTTGTTGCACGAAGGCAAATATAAGCAGTAACGATGCAGATTACTATTTTTTCAGAAGCTTATCAACGGGAAAAAATGGCGGCGCGTTTGATTTTCGGGTCAGCAGGTGCAGTGCGGCGCGGGTTTTTGTGGACTTCGTCAGAAAAAGGTGGTCTTTGGATGCACCCGGTAAACCCTGGTGCATCCATTTGCCGGTAAAACCGGTATAAATTGAAAAAGCCGGCAACCCTGCAAAAATGTAGTTGCGGAAAACCATGATGGTGTGGTAAGGTCACCCAAAAATGCGCCTCGGGAAAAAAGGCCAAAAGGTGCGAAAATACTGGAAACAAAGAGGCCAAGGGGTGCAATGGCGCTTTTGGCGAACCCGCAGAAAACAGCAATTTAAAATAATATAATTTTTATAATACGGAGAGATGGCCGAGTAGGCTGAAGGCG
>SKZX01000401.1 GCA_007127175.1 Desulfobacterales bacterium | reverse complement strand
GCTCTTGGCGCAGTGAAGCAAAACATCCTGTATTGTTTGAGCCCCGATCAGGGGCGAGTTTACAGGATGTTGCGGAACAAGCCTTAGAGCGATCCCAAGGCCTCACAGTTGCTGAGGGCAATACCCCCAACCCACCCCTAAACCTGAATGAAATTAACCTTATTCATCCCTCTCATGGGGCACGTATGATCCTGCATCCATTGGTTGGCTGATCCGATACCTTTGACAATTCCGATATGATTTTTAGCATACCCGGGTGCTTGTTTTGCCTTGCAAAACAGGCTGTTTTTGCTTACTAGTGTTTGCATGGGGTATATATTCGACACAGAGGATGCCAGACGTTACGAAGAATGGATGGCCGATGAAAAAAACAGGGCCGCCCTCGATCTTGAGATGCGCCTGATGACGTCCATGCTGCGGCCGGTATGCGGGGAAAGCCTGCTGGATATCGGCTGCGGTACAGGCGAGAGCATCAAACCGTATCTCGGCAAGGGGATCAACCTGACCGGGATCGATCCGTCCGGCGCCATGCTGGCGATCGCAAAAGAAAAACTCGGCCACCGTGTTGATTTTCACCGGGGCTTTGCCGAGGACCTGCCGTTTTCGGACAATGCGTTCAATCACGCGAGCCTGTTTCTGACGCTGGAGTTTTCGAAAAACCCGTATGAAGCCATTGCCGAGGCATGCCGGGTGGCCAAAGACAGCGTGTTTATCGGGATACTGAACAGGCACTCGGCATACACGACCCAGTTGAGAGTCCGCGCGTTTTTTACAACATCGATTTACAGTCAGGCCCGGTTTTTCAGCATCGGCGAGGTGAAAGAGATGATTTTCAGGCGTCTTGGGCCGGTGCCGGTCATCTGGAAAACAGCATTGCAGTTTCCAGGCAGCACGCGCGGCCCCTGCTACCGACTCGAAGCCGGTGGTTACCTGGAGAAAAATCCGTTCGGCGCCTTTGCCGGCATCAAGGCGATACCGGTACCCCGGTTTCAGGCCATGCCCCTTGCGCTGAAGACAAGGGTCGAGTCAAAAGCGGCCGCCGGAAACCGTGTGGCCAGCTGCCGCAGGTACAACGGGGAAGCGGCCGGGGCGCAAAGCGGCGGCAGCCCGGAAAAGCGGTCGTCGAACCGATAGTCATAATTCCTGAGATGTCGTACCGGAGGGTTCACCATGGAAGCGTTGCTGTATGAACGGGTCAAGGACAATGTCGTCCAATGCGGGCTTTGCGCGCACCGGTGCGCAATCAAAGACGGCAAACGTGGGATTTGCAGTGTCCGGGAAAACCGGGCCGGCACCCTTGAGACCCTGGTGTATGACAAGGTCATTGCCAGAAACATCGACCCCATAGAAAAAAAACCCCTATACCATTTCTATCCCGGCAGCCTGTCCTACAGCATCGGCACCGTGGGGTGCAATTTCCGGTGCCGCTTCTGCCAGAACGCCGATATCGCCCACATGGCAACCGACCATTCCGGGCGGATCATGGGGCACCCCTTCACGCCTGAGCAGATCGTCGATGAAGCACTGAAAACGGGGTGCAAGAGCATTTCCTACACGTATACCGAGCCGACGGTCTTTTTCGAGCTGGCCTTGAAAACAGCGCAGCTCGCCCACGAAAAAGGGCTCAAAAATGTTTTCGTGACCAACGGGTACATGACGGCAGCCGCCCTTGATAGGGTTGCGCCTTTCCTGGACGCAGCCAACGTGGATTTGAAGGCGTTTACGGAAATTTTCTACGAAGAACAGTGCAGTGCAAAGCTCGCACCGGTGCTGAACACGCTTAGGGGAATGCGGCGCCTGGGCATTTTCATCGAGGTGACGACCCTGGTCATCCCGGGGCTGAACGACAGCGCCGGGGAGCTCGGGGACCTGGCGGGGTTTATCGCCGAATCCCTGGGTGAGCACACGCCCTGGCACGTGAGCCGGTTCCACCCGACCTACCGGCTTACCGACCGGCCCGCAACAGGCGGGGCAAAGCTCATGGAAGCCCGGCAAATCGGGATCGACACGGGACTCAAATACGTTTATACGGGCAATATGCCCGGGCTGGGGACAGAAAGCACGGCCTGCCCCGGCTGCGGCAGCCAGGTGATCGCAAGAAGCGGTTTCATGGTTCTGCAAAACCGGGTCAAAGACAGCCGGTGCCCGGATTGCGGGGAACCCATTCACGGGGTCGGGCTTCAGGATGCGTAAGGAAGGCAAGTCAGCCCCGTGGCAGAAGATGCTGGGAGACAGCGTCGTTTCAGCGGAGATGCTTGGCCAATGGTTTGATATATCCACGGAGGCCCTTGCACCGGTTATCCGGCGCTACCCGATGCGCATCAATCCTTATTTTCTGTCGCTGCTCAGGCAATCGTCCGATCCGATTGCCCGCCAGGTCATTCCAGACCCCCGTGAACTGGATGAAAACGGGTTCACGCAGGAAGACCCTTTCTTTGAAACCCAACGGTCGCCCGTGCCATACCTGGTGCATCGTTACCCGGACCGGGTTTTGTTTCTTGTTTCGGGCCAATGTGCGGTGTATTGCCGATACTGCATGCGCAAAAGAAACGCGGGCCTTAAAAAAACGGTTGGCCCGCTTGATGTTGAGCCGGTTGAAGCGTATATCCGTTCAACCCCGGCAATCAGGGAAGTGATTCTTTCCGGGGGCGATCCCCTGCTTTTGCAAGATGATTTTTTAAACGATATCCTGTCACGGTTGAAGAGCGTTTCACATGTCGGGCGCCTGCGGATTCATACCCGGGTTCCCTGCGTTCTCCCCCAGCGGATAACCATCAGCCTTGTTGATATATTGCAGCGTTTTGCGCCGTTATATATCAACATCCAGTTCAACCATCCCGATGAATTGACCGGTGAAGCCGCAAACGCATGCGCCATGCTAGCCGATGCCGGTATTGTCCTGGGCAGCCAGACCGTGCTGTTGAAAGGCGTTAATGACGATCCGGACACCCTGGCCGCGCTCATGGAAAAGCTGCTTGCGTGCAGAGTTCGCCCCTATTACCTCCATCACCCGGACCCGGTGAAGGGGACGGCGCATTTCAATGTGCCGGTTGAAAAGGGGCTTCATATCATGGAAAATTTGAGACAGCGGATTTCAGGGATAGGGATACCGCATTACGTCAGGGATCATCAAGGGATTAGCGGCAAGATGCCCGTGTCAGCAAAACCGTGCGTTCAAAACGGAAACCGGGCTTTTGATGATTGTCAGGGGCTCTGAAATTCCCCCTGCATCATTTTTTCAGATGCTCGCAGTTTTCCGGCGGCGGCGATGGCGGGCCCGGTTTTTTTACGGTCAGTATGACGGGTTTATATTTATCCGTTTTTTTGGCTTTTTTCTCCAGAAGCAGGATCACGCCGATGGATATGAAGAACGCGGCAAACCCGAGACCGGCTGCGCCGATGGACGGGTCGATGCCGTATGCCGGGGCCATCCTGTCTCCCACGACCGCTCCGGCGACCAACACCATGATCGGGAAAATATAGAGCAGAAAAGATAATTGCAGAAGCCGCAGTGATTTGAAATCCAGCAGGACCGTGTCCCCCTGTTTTGCCCCAACCGGGTTTACGGCCAGAAATGTCATGTCTTTTCCACCGCCCAGGCTGTTGCAGAGGTTCCTTTCGGAACATGCCGCACAACCGGCGGTCCGCTCTGTGCGGACGAGGGCGTAATCCCCCGAAAGGTCTATAACGATTGCTGTTTCCTTGGCCATAAGGGTTAAGCGATCAGCCCGCTTTTTTTAAGTCCCGGCGCTGATGGTCCGGCATGTAGCAGATGATGCCGCATTTCAGGCACCGGAAGGCCTCTGTCCGCGCCCCTTCCTCGGAAAAGCCCAGCTCGACTTCCGGGCATTTTTCGGACACTTCCGATACGGCGCAGGCGGGCATGATATTCCGCTTTATGGGATTGACATTCTCCAGTTCATTGACATCCTGCATCACGGTTTCGGCATTTACGACCTTTTCCGGAAGCGCAAGGCCCATGTCATACATGATCATGTGCACGGATGCGGCCGATCGCCGTCCGCCGGCAATGGCACGGATGGCGGCGCTGTAGTCCGTTACCGGTTCCCCGGCGGAGAGCAGCCCTTTTTCTTCACTGTAGAAGGGGTTGTTATAGGGCTGGAGGCCTTGCCAGTAGACCGGTTCTCCGGGTTGTGCGCCGGATTCTTCACCATCGGCCGTTCCGGTCCGTCTGAAGATCATTTCCGGCAGCCTGCCTGAATCAATCAGGAGATTATCCGCAGCAATCACATAGGTTTTTTTGCTCGTCCGGTCTTCATATTCAACGGCCGTGAGGCGGTTGTCTTCCCCGTTTAACCGGGTGATGGATGCATTGTATATGAGGTTCGCCCCGCTTTTTTCAAGCTGCGCCATCTGTTTGGGATCAAGGCCCAGGTCTTCTTCCCGCCCCCGGAAGAGCAGGGAAATATTTGCGGCGCCGAGGTTTTTACAGATGTCCACTGCAATGGATGCGACTTCGGGTCCGCCGGCGATGACGACATCCTTTTGGATTCTTATTTTTCCGTTGTTCGCCATGCCGCTCTTGATGACGTCGATGAGCAGGTGAACACCCGGTACCGGCTCCTCGATTCCAGATCCGCCAAGCCTTTCAGCCCGGCTGTCAAACCCGCCGGATGCAAGGAGCACGGCCTCAAAATCATCCTTGAGAAGGGATGCGATGGTGAAGTCCCGGCCAAGGGTGGCATTGGTAACCATGTTGACACCCATTTCACGAACGCCTTCGATATCCCAGTCAAGCACATCATGGGGCAGGCGGTAGCTTGCAATGGCTTTCCGGAGCAGGCCGCCGAGCTGTGAAGTTGCCTCAAAAACGGTAGGCGCATGCCCAAGCCGTGCGGCGAAAAATGCGGCGGACAAACCTTCCACACCGCCGCCGACAACGGCGATCTTCCGGTTGGTGGCAGGCGCTGCAAAGGGTTGGGACCGTTTTTTGCTCTCCATTTCGACATCGGCTGCGTAGCGTTTCAGGAAGTTGATGGCAACCGGCTCATCCACCAGGTGCCGCCGACATTCATTTTCGCAGGGCCTCGGACAGATCCGGCCGATAACCGTCGGGAACGGGTTGCGCTCCTTGATCACCTGGACGGCCTTGGAATAATCCTGCTCGCTGATATGACGGATATATTCGCAGATATTAATCCCTGCGGGGCAGGCGCGCTGGCAGGGCGTGGTGCAGTCGTCCGTGGTGTATTCCTGGAGAATACGGCGGGTCACCGATGACAGCTTGATGATGTGCTTGGGGCATACCCTCTCGCATGTGCCGCAGCCCGTGCATTTGTCCTCCAGAACGATGGGAAGGCCGTCCTTTCCCATGATGATGGCGTCAAACGGGCAGGCGCGCATGCATGAGGCAAGGCCCAGGCATCCGATATCGCATATTTTCATTCCGCCGTAGAGCAGGGATGCGGCCTGGCAGTCGCTCAGGCCGGCGTACTCATATTTTTTCGCCGCTTTTTCCACGCTGTAGGTACAACCCGGGCGCGCGATATCGGGCTCTTTTGCTTCGACAGTCATTCCCATGACGGCGGCGATGGCTTCGGCAAGGTCCGCACCCCCCGCAACGCAGGACGCCGGCGATGCCTTCCCCCTGGCGATCGCTTCGGCGTTCGGAGCGCATCCGGGATATCCGCACCCCCCGCAATTGGCCCCGGGAAGAAGGTCATCGATTTTTTCAACCAGGGGATCGACGTAAACGTAAAAAACTCTGGATGCCACGGCCAGGCCGGAACCGATTATAATTCCCAGCCCCCCCATCATAAGAATTGCAGCGATCATAGGTGTACTCCGAAAAAAATTATAAACAGCAAATCACATCTTACCGATGAGCGTTATGGTACAAAAAACAAAAAAAACCTATAACATGGTTTTTCCCCCATGTCCAACTGAAAAAGGCCTGAATGTGACCGCCTGAATTTTGTCACGGCCGTGCATGAAAATCAGGCCTTCCGATGTTCCAAAAAGCGGTCATGACACGCTGTCATCATCAGGCAGATAGGCATTGACAGAATCAATCAAATGATGGAAATTGATTACGGTGCGGCCACTTCCAATTTAACAATAATGATGGTGCCGTAAAAAGTCGAGGTCAGACGACGTTGAAAAACCCCAAGATCAAGGATTGGGCAGGAATAAGGAGGCGGAATGACAATCAGCGTTGAAAAGCAGAAGGAAATGCTCTGGACGATGATTTTATCCAGAAAATTCGAGGAGACCCTGACCGAGCTCTGCCGGGTACAGGGAAAAATTCCGGGCATGATGATACTGTCCACCGGCCAGGAGGCGGTCGGCTCAGGCGTATGTGCGGCGCTCGTCCCGGAAGACGTGATCATCAGCAATCACCGGAGCCATAACCACCTCCTTGCCCGGGGCGCGGACCCAAACGCCCTTATGGCCGAGATCTTCTGCAAGAAGACCGGGTACAACAAGGGAAAAAGCGGTACGCTTCACCTGGCGGTCCCAGAGGTCAACGCCCCGTGCACAACCACCGTTGTGGGCGGCGGACTGCCTATTGCCGTCGGCCGGGCCTTCGCCCAGCAGTATCGGGGGGAAAAAGCTGTAACCGTTTGTTTTTTTGGGGACGGCGCGGCCAATGAAGGGTCTTTTCATGAGGCGCTCAACCTGGCCAGCCTCTGGCAGCTGCCGGTGCTTTTTGTCTGCGAGAACAACATGTATGCCGGCGCCCAGCGCTACGAAGAGCATACAAGAGTGGAAAACCTGGCGGACAGGGGCGCGGGATATGCCATGCCGGGCATTGTTGTGGACGGCAATGATGCGGCGGCGGTCTACCGTGCGACCCTGGACGCCCGGCAGCTCGCCATAGCCGGCAAAGGCCCGACCCTTTTGGAGTGCAAGACCTACCGGTGCCGGGGACACGGGGAGCAGGACCCCCAGCATTACCAGCCAAAAGCGGAAATAGCGGCATGGCAGGAGAGATGTCCCATTCCCCGGTTATCGGGCGGCATGTTATCGTCGTCGGCGATTACGGCAGCGGAACTGGCGGCGCTGGAGCAAAAGGCCGGGGATATCGTGGCGGCAGCTGTCCGGTTTGCGGAGGAAAGCCCGTACCCGGACCCGGCGGAAGCGCTTGAAGACGTCTACGTTTAAACGCGGATGATGAAAGGATATGGGTATGAATGAACTGGGAATGGGCCAGGCCGTCAACCAGGCGTTGAGAGAAGAAATGGCACGGGATGCCAACGTGTTTATCGCGGGGGAGGGGGTCGGTGTCAGCATCCATGACAACCCCATGTTTCCCACCTGGGGTTTGCTGGAAGCTTTTGGCAAAGAAAGGGTCAGGGATACGCCGGTTTCCGAGGCGGCGATCGCTGGGTTGGCTGTCGGGGCTGCGGAAGCCGGGCTCCGCCCGGTGGTGGAGGTCATGTTCAGCCCTTTTTTTACCCTGGCATCCGACATGATCGTCAATCATGCGGCCAAACTGCGGTACCTGTCCGGCGGGAAGTCGTCCTTTCCCCTGGTCGTCCGCATCAAGAGCGGATCGGGTTTCGGGGCTGGCTGCCAGCACTCCCACAACCTGGAGGCATGGGCGGCGCACGCACCGGGGCTGAAAGTGGTCATGCCGGCCACCCCGGCCGACGCAAAAGGGCTGCTTAAATCCGCTATCCGGGACGACAACCCCGTGATATTTTTTGAAGACATGATGCTCTATTTCGCCCCGGGACCGGTCCCGGAGGAAGAATACCTGGTTCCCATTGGAAAGGCCGATGTCAAGCGCGAAGGCAAGGATGTCACGGTGGTGACGTGGTCCCGGATGCTGTGGGTGGCCATGAGCGCCGCCGGTCAGTTGGCCGCAGACGGCATTGACGTGGAGGTGGTCGACCTGCGGACCCTGGTCCCCCTGGACAAGGAAACATTACTGGCTTCGGTTCGGAAAACCGGCCGTCTTGTGGTGCTTCACGAGGCCACCCGCACCGGCGGTTTTGCCGGGGAAATCGCGGCCGTGGTCATGGAAGAGGCTTTTTCGAGCCTTAAAGCGCCGCTTCGGCGGGTGACAGGCCCGGACATCCCGGTACCGGCCAGCCCAGCCCTGGAAAGTGCTTACCTGCCGGATGAAGCAAAGCTGACAGCCGCGATACGATCGGTGATTGATCATTTATATTAGGTATATCAGGCAAGGGACTCCATGAGGGCGACCTTGTGCCATCAGGTTCACCGGAGGGATGAATGGGAATATCAGGTCTGTTGTATTCGTTTAGGGTGCGGGGGGTTGTCCTCTCCCTGTTGATGTGTACGGTTTTGATCGCACTCGTCCTGCCGGTTGATCTCTTTGCCCGGCAGATGCCGCCCCCCCCGGTCGTCGTCGTCCGCGCGGCGCCTTCGGATGATGCCGTTTACCGGGACTACCCCGCCCGCATTCATGGTTCCAGGCAGGTCCAGGTGCGTGCCCGGGTGGCCGGCATTCTCGAGAAAAGACGCTACGAAGAGGGGCGGGTGGTTGAAAAGGACGAAGTCCTGTTTGAAATTGATCCCGAGCCTTTTGAAATCGCCCTTCGCCGGGCAGAAGCCGAGCTTGCCGTTGCACGTGCGCACTATCGCCACGCGGAAAGGCAGTGGTCACGGTATTCCAGTTTGCACGCCCAGGAACTGGTCAGTGAACGGGAACATGACCAGGCGGAAACGGATTACGCGCTGGCCAGGGCCCGCGTGGATTTAGCGGATGCGGTCGCAGCCGATGCCCGCCGCAATCTTCGTTATACAAAGGTACAGGCCCCCCTGGCCGGGGTTACGGGTATGGAATCCCTTTCAGAGGGGAATCTCATCGAAGCCGGTCAGCTGCTGACCACCATAACCCGGCATGACCCCGTCCACGTTCGTTTTGCGCTCCCGGAAAAAGATGCCATGCTTCAGCGCACCGCCCGTGAGGCCCTTGCCTGTCCTGACGGCACGGCGCGTCACTGCGAAGCGGCGCTTATCCTGCCGGACGGCGCGCTATATGATCAAAAAGGCGTGATCGACTTCACGGCAAGCACCATTGATCCGGAAACGGGCACGGTCATGGCCCGCGCCGTATTCCCGAATCCGCACAAAATGCTCGTCCCCGGACAGTTTGTCCGCATCCGGATACGGCTGGAAGAACTGGCAGACTTGTTTTTTGTTCCCGAGTCTGCTGTTAGCCAGGATCGCGCGGGTCATCGTGTTTTTGTGGTGGATGACGATGACATCGCCCATGCCCGGACCGTTCGGGTGGGGCCGGTCATCAATGGCCGGCAGGCGATCATTGAAGGGCTTGAAGCCGGCGAAAGGGTCGTCGTCAGCGGCCACGTGGCGTTGCGGGACGGGATGAAGGTTTCCGTTATGGCGTCTACAGGCGGCCCGTCCGGAGAGGAGGGCCGGTAATGCTGAGGTTCTTCATTGACCGGCCCATTTTTGCATCGGTGATTTCCATCGTCATTGTCATTGCCGGAACCGCGGCCCTGCGTGTCCTGCCGGTGGAGCAGTATCCGGATGTCGTGCCTCCCCAGATTGTGGTATCGGCCTTATACCCCGGCGCCAGCGCTGAAGTCATGGCCGAATCCGTGGCAGCCCCCCTGGAAAAGGAAATCAACGGCGTTGACAACATGATCTACATGTCGTCCGTATCGACAGACGCCGGTTCGCTTCGGATTGATGTGTCCTTTGAGATCGGCACGGACCCCGACCAGGCCGCCATAAACGTCAACAACCGGGTACAGGCGGCCCTCCCGCGTCTGCCCCAGGGCGTGAGGGATCGCGGCGTGCGGGTGGAGGCCAGATCCACCACGATTCTCATGGTGCCGGTGTTGTATTCCCCGGACGGCAGCCGCGATTCCCTGTTCATGGCCAATTACGCCCTGCTGAACGTGCTCGACGAACTGGTGCGCCTTCCCGGAATCGGGAATGCCGCTCTTTTCGGTACCCGGGATTACTCCATGCGGATCTGGTTCGAGCCGGACAAGCTGGCCCGTTTTGGGGTGACCCCCTCCGATATGGCCGCAGCCATCCGCGAACAGAGCGCCCATTATGCCGCCGGACAGATCGGCGCCGAGCCCGCACCCGATGATATCGCATTCACCTACACCGTCACCACGTCCGGCCAGCTGTCGGATCCGGCCGAATTTGAAGAAATCATCCTGCGGGCCGGGGACAGCGGAAGCATCCTGCGCCTGGGTGACGTGGCCCGGGCGGAACTGGGTTCCCAGAGCTATGCCTTCTCAACCATTTATAACGGGCACCCCGCCGTGGCGATGGGAATTTACCTGCAGCCCGGAGCCAATGCACTGGAAACCGCTGCATCCGTCCATGATACTTTCAAACGCCTGTCCCCGTCTTTTCCCGAGGGGATGGCCTATCGCATCGCCTATGACTCGACCGAATTCGTCCAGGTTTCCATCCGGGAGGTGCTGGTTACCCTGATGGCGGCCGTGGGCCTGGTGGTGCTGGTGACCTTCCTTTTTTTGCAGCGCCTGAGAGCCACCCTGATACCGGTGATTGCCATACCGGTGTCGCTGATCGGCACGTTTGTGGGGATGCTGGCCCTGGGCTTCTCCGTGAACCTGCTCACCCTGTTCGGCCTGGTGCTCTCCATCGGGATCGTTGTGGACAATGCCATTATCGTCATGGAAAATGTCGACCGGCTGATGTCCGAAAAGGGCCTCAAGGCCAGGGAGGCGTCCATTGAAACCATGCAGCAGGTGGCCGGCGCCGTTCTGTCTTCCACCCTGGTCCTTGTGGCGGTGTTCGCGCCGGTGGCCTTTCTGGGCGGCATGACCGGGGAGCTCTATCGCCAGTTTGCCGTGACCATCGCTATTTCCGTGGTGGTGTCCGGAATTGTGGCGCTGACCCTGACCCCGGCGATGTGTGCGCTGCTTCTGGACCGCCAGCGTCAAACACCGCTGAAACCTTTCACCCTTTTCAACAGGGCCTTTGCAAGGATTACCGATGCATTTGTCTGGGGGGTGGGGAAACTGCTGCGCCACGCGGTTATCGGTTGCCTGCTGTTTGCCGGTATCGCCGGTGGAACATATTATGCCGTGGACCGGCTTCCTCCGGGACTGGTACCCCAGGAAGATCAGGGCCTTGCCCTGGTGATTTACCAGTTGCCCCCGGTATCGGCGCTTTCCAGGACGGAGCAGGTCCGCGACCGCGTTTCGGGAATGATCATGGGGATGGACGAGGTCCAGGATTTCGCGTCCGTGGCCGGCATCGATATGTTTAATTTTGCCTTGCGTTCAAACATGGGGATGGGTTTCGTCAACCTGGCCGACTGGGACGATAGGGCGGGGCCGGGCCAGGATGCCCTTTCCCTGACCCGGCGGATCATGGGCATGGGCTTCGGCATTCCCGAGGCCAACGTATTCGCATTTGTGCCGCCGCCCATCGTGGGGCTCTCCCTGACCGGTGGCGTCGAGGGTTACCTGGAGCTCCGTGGTGACCCGTCACCACTGGAAATCGCTGCCGAGGCCGGCAATCTCATGGCGGCAGCCAACGCCCGCCCTGAACTGACCAATGCCAGGACCATCTTTGATGCCGATATACCCCGCTACCATGCAAGGGTGGACCGGGAAAAGGCACGGGAAATGGGCGTACCCATCAACCAGGTCTTTGAGACCATGCAGAGCACTTTCGGCGCCCTTTATGTCAATGACTTTACGTTGTTCGGCCGTAACTGGCAGGTCAATCTCCAATCGGAAAAGGATTTCAGAAGCCGGCCGGAGGACCTGAACAAAGTGTTTGTAAGGTCCGTCCACGGCGAAATGCTGCCATTGGGCAGCTTGGTCACGCTGGACAGTGTTCTGGGGCCGGACATCATCAACCGGTTCAACATGCACAGCGCTGCCCGGATCATTGCCGATGCCGCCCCCGGTTTCACAACGGGCCAGGCCAAAGCGGCAATGGAAACAGTTGCCGATCAGGTTTTGGTCGATGGCAATGCGTCCATTGGCTGGATCGGCGAGGCTTACCAGCTGGACGCAGCAGCCGGGGCAGGCAGGCTTGCATTTGGCATGGGGCTGGTGATGGTGCTTTTGATCCTGGCCGCTCAGTATGAGCGATGGAGCCTGCCCCTGGCGGTTGCCTCGGCCGTTCCCTTCGGCGTGTTGGGGGCAACCCTTGGGGCCATGCTCAGGGGGTACCCGAACGACATTTATTTCCAGGTGGGGCTTCTCGTGCTTATCGGGCTGGCAGCCAAAAACGCCATCCTGATTGTTGCGTTCGCGGCCCAGAACCGGGAACTGGAAGGCATGACATCAATGGATGCAGCCCTTTCAGCGGCCCGGCAGCGGTTCCGGGCCATCACCATGACCGCCCTGACGTTTATCATCGGCACCCTGCCACTGGTGTTCGCAACCGGCGCGGGTTCTGCCAGCCGCAGGGAAATCGGCACGGTCGTGGTGGGCGGCATGATCCTGGCCAGTACCCTGGCGCTTCTTTTTGTTCCCCTGTTTTACAGGCTCATGGACGACATTTCGTTCTGGTTTCACAACCGTAAAATGCTTCGTCCGGAACGCTCCGCCGGCGATGAATAGAACCTGATTTTTCGAAAATATATGGCAGTCATAATGAATGCATACTGGGAGAAAGTGAAAAAAACCGCCGGTTTTTTGCTTGAGCGCATCAGCGCCCCGCCCGTGCTGGGGCTGGTGACGGGGACGGGTCTGGGCAGCAGCCTGTCCGGCATTGCGCCGGATTTTGAGATAGATTACAAGGATATACCCGGTTTCCCGGTCTCCACGGTGGTGGGCCACGCCGGGCGGCTGCTGTC
>SKZX01000137.1 GCA_007127175.1 Desulfobacterales bacterium | reverse complement strand
GTGCCAGGATGTCCCTGGGCAGCCGGTAGGCCGGAATCCCCCAGCGAAGCATGCCCCCGCCCTCGGACAGGGCCTCAAAAACAGTGACGGCATACCCGCGTTTTTTCATTTCCAGGGCCGCTGTCAGCCCTGCCGGCCCGGCGCCGATCACGGCGATCTTTTCGGTTTGGGTCACGGGAATCGGTTCCACGGGCGGCGGGTTTGCATTGTCGGTAATAAACCGTTTCAGGTTTTTAATGGCCAGCGCCTCGTCCAGCTGGCTCCGGCGGCACTTGTCCTGGCAGGTATGTCCGCAGACGCGGCCGCACACGCTGGGGAACGGGTTGGTGCGTTTCAGCACCCGGTAGGCGTCGTCCAGGCGGCCGGCCCGAACCAGGGCGATGTAGGCCGGGATGTCCATTTCCACGGGGCAGGCATTCTGGCACGGGCTTTTGAACAGGTCCGAACAGACCCCGGCCGGGCACCTCTTGTCGAAAATGTGGGCCTTGTATTCATCCAGGAAATAGCGAATGGTGCTCAGCACCGGGTTGGGCGCGGTCTGGCCCAGCCCGCAGAGGGCTGCATCCTTGATCGTGGCCGAGAGGCTTTCCAGCAGTTCGAGGTCTTCGGGCCGCCCCTTTCCCTGGCAGATGTTTTCAACGATCTGCAGCATGCGCCGGGTGCCGACCCGGCAGGGTATGCACTTGCCGCAGGATTCGTCCTGGCAGAAGTCCATGAAATAGCGGGCCATGTCGACCATGCAGGTGTCCTCGTCCATGACGATCAGCCCGCCGGACCCCATGATGGCGCCGGCTTTCACGATCTCTTCATAATCCATGGGCAGGTTCAGGTATTCGGCCGGCACGCATCCCCCTGACGGACCCCCGAGCTGGGCCGCCTTGAATGTTTTGCCGTCCGGAATGCCCCCCCCGATATCAAATATGATCTCACCGATGGTTTTTCCCATGGGCACTTCCACAAGGCCGATGTGGTTTATTTTGCCTGTAACGGCAAACACCTTGGTGCCCTTGGAGCTTTCCGTGCCGATCTGGCTGTAGGCTTCTCCCCCCATCCGTATGATTTGCGGCACGGAGGACCATGTCTCCACATTGTTGAGTATGGACGGTTTTCCCCAGAGCCCGGAGACAGCCGGAAAGGGCGGCCGGGGTCGCGGTGTGCCGCGTTTGCCCTCGATGGAGGTCATCAGGGCGGTTTCCTCGCCGCACACGAAAGCGCCGGCCCCCTGGTAGATCTCGATGCTGAAGTCAAAGCCCGTGCCCATGATGTTTTTTCCCATCAGCCCCCGTTGCTCGGCCTGCTTGATGGCGCCGGTCAATCGCTGGATGGCCAGGGGATATTCCGCACGGCAGTAGATGTATCCCTGGTTGGCGTTGATGGCCCTGGCGCCGATGACCATGCCCTCGAGGATGGAATGGGGATCGTCCTCCATGATGCGCCGGTCCATGAAGGCCCCTGGGTCCCCTTCGTCGGCGTTGCACAGGACGTATTTCACGTCGCTTTTGGTGCTGGCGCAGAATTCCCATTTCATGCCTGTGGGGAACCCGCCGCCGCCCCGGCCGCGAAGTCCTGACGTCTTGATTTCAGAGATTATACCGGAGGGAGCCAGGTCGGTGAGGCATTGATACATGGACCGGTACCCGTCTTGCCAGATATAGTCGTCGATGCTTTTCGGGTCGATAAGCCCCTTGTTGCGCAGAACAACGGATTGCTGCAAGGCAAAAAACGGGATGTCCGGGCGCCGGGGTATGGGCCGGTCTGTGCCCGGGTCATGATACATCAGGCGTTCAATGGGATTGCCGTTGACCAGGTGGCTTTCCACGAGTTCCGGTGCGTCTTCCGGCCGCAGTTTCATGTAAAAAATTTCTTCAGGGAGCACCGTCATGACCGGCCCCAGTGAACACGATCCGATACACCCGGTTTCAACAATCTGGATATCGGTCAGGCCCTGTTTTCCAATTTCCGTCTCCAGGGCGGCTTTGAGCGCGTTGCTGCCGGTGAGAAAACAGTCGTTGCTGCCGCAGATCATCAGCCGCAGCCGGAATTTCTGCTGGTCCGCCGCCACGCGCTGCTTGATTTTCTCCAATGCCTCAAGGGTTGTAATCCGTTCATCCATGGTTTACCTCCTCCTGATTTGATCCCTGCGGGTTGCGGTATTGGGCAATAATCTGATCGACTTTTGCCGTTTTCACCTGTCGGTGGGTGTCCTCGTCCACCACAAGAACGGGCGCCAGCCCGCAGGCCCCAACGCATCGCACAATCTCGAGGCTGAACAGTCGCTCCTTGTCCACTTCTCCAGGCAAAATGCCGAGCGCCTCTTCCAGCTTTTTTTCAACCTGGTGACCGCCCCGTACATGGCAGGCCGTACCCAGGCACACCTTGATCTGGTGCCGGCCACGGGGTTTCATGGTGAAAAAGGAGTAAAAAGTGACGACCCCGTAAACCTGGGACAAGGGAATCCCCAAGCCCTTGGCGACCCGCCGTTGAACGACTTCCGGCAGAAAACCGCTGATTCCCTGGACCTGCTCCAGAACGGGAATCAGGGCGCCGGGCCGGCCGCGGTTCGATGCGATGATCGCATCGATGCTGTCCCACTGTTCACCAGTGAACTCATTTGCCGCTGTTTCACTGCAACTGCACTTCGTCGAATTCATAGCCCCCCCTGATCCTTAAGATTGATCCGTTAGATTGATCCATAAAAAGGTTTCACGCCGGGTTCCCGAACCGTTCATTGTTTTAATGATCCATCGCCTGGACTGTTGAACCGGATATAATCTTCACATAAGCCCCCAACCTACACGGCTCCGTGCGATAATATTTAAAGCAATAACTGTGCCGGTTTAACCGGCGGCCGCCCCTTCAAAGCGGCAGCCGTCGGTTGCAGCGTGTGGTTATTTCCCGGGTTCCCTGGACAGCCTGAGCGCCCGTTCCATTTCAAAAAAGAGGTCCCACTCGCGTATGACGCCGACAAGTTTGTTGTTTTTATCGACCACCCCCATGCGCATGGCCTTGTGCTGGACCATCATGTAGGTTGCCTCCATCAGGTTGGCGTCCTCCCTGACGAAGACGGAGGCCGGCGACATGATGTCCTTTACCTTGGATTTTGCCAGCTGCCGCACTTCACGGTAGAAGGCGCCGGACCAGAACATGGGGGAAAACTGGATACTGTCCGCCATGGAGGGCCTGGCCATGGAAAGGTAACGGGGCATCAGCGCTTCCATGAGGTCCCGGATGGCAAGAATCCCTTTCATTGCCCCCTGGTTGTCAAATACAATGATGGAGCGGTGCCCGATTTCCATCAGCCTGCTGGTATGGGCCGCCACCGAAAACGACTCCCGCAGCTTATCAATGGCCTCCCCTATGGATTGGTCCTCCGTGATGGTGGTGTAATCCGATAGGGCGATCATGATGCTGCGAACAGTGCGCTCTTCCTGGGGCCTGTCCTCCCGGGAAAAATGATATGCCTCGTCGATTTTGGCGGCAAGGATATCGACGTCGCAGGG
>SKZX01000434.1 GCA_007127175.1 Desulfobacterales bacterium | reverse complement strand
CGCCGTATTCCAGGGGCTGCTGGTTGTAGGGTGTGGCAAAGGTGGAATCCGAGATGACCAGGATGCCGCGGTCTCTGAATATGTCCATCAACCGGTCGAGGTCCATGATGTTCAAATAGGGATTGGTGGGCGACTCCGAGAAAAACACCCGGGTGTTCGGCTTGATGGCTTTTTCCATGGCTTCGTAGTCGCACATTTTGACCACCGTGCACTCGATGTTGTAGCGGCCGAGATAGCTTTTGCAGAAATCGAGCGTCCGTTTGTAGGCGTCGTCGGTTATGATCATGTGGTCGCCGGCTTTCAGCAGAAAAAGCAGGGACGTGGTAATGGCGCTCATGCCGGATGAGAACAGGACCGCGTCTTCCGCCTCTTCCAGCGCGGCCAGCTTTCTTTCCGCGGCCACCTGTGTGGGATGCCCGTATCGGCCGTATTCGAACCGCTCGACGTCTCCTGTGACAAGCTTACGGATTTCTTCGACATTTTTGAAAATAAAGGTCGATGTCTGGACGATGGGGGTGGTTACGCTGCCGTATTCGTTATACCGTACTTCACCGGCATGGACCGCCCGGGTCGAATATCCTAGCCTGTTTTTTTCGCTCATGGCTTGCTCCTGTGAAAAAACGCTTTTGTCCAATTGTGCAAAATAACTCTTATGCCACCAATTTATGCCGGGCGCAAGAACAAAACGTTATGCCTGGCTGAACCGGATGGCCACATCTTCCCTGTGAGCGGGTTCGATCTGCCAGAGCCGGCGGGGTGTGAGCCGCATCATGTTGGCAACGAAAATATCCGGGAACTGCTCAATGCGGATATTGAAGATATTCACACTGGAATTGTAGAGTTCCCTGCGGTCTGCGATCTGGTCTTCAAGCTGGGTAATTCGGGACTGAAGCTGCCTGAACGCCTTGTCCGCCTTGAGGTCTGGATAGTTTTCGACTACGGCGAACAAGGACCGCAAAGCCGAGGTGATGGCGTTGTTGGCGTCCAGGACCTCGCCGCCGGAAGATGCGCTGTCGAGCTGGGACCGGGCTTTGGTCACGTTTTCCAGGACGGCCCGCTCATGCTGCATGTAGCCTTCGCAGACACTGACCAGCTTGGGCAGTTCATCGTAGCGCTGCTTGAGCAGCACGTCGATGTTGCTCCAGGTCTTTTCGATATTGTGCTTGAGGTTGATCAACCCGTTGTAGATGATAATGACATATACGACCGTTGCGATAATAATGCCCAGTAAGATCAACAGGATAACCGTTGCCATGGTTTGTTTCCTTTCCGTTGGATGTCATATCTTTCTGTGCCCGCAGTGAAATGCGGGGATCGTTTCCATAACCTAAAATACGTATCGCTGCATGAGCATTTGAACGCCGGTGATGATCAGCAGCATTCCCCCGGCAAGGAAAAGCCAGACCCTTAAGCCCAGTTTCCGGATAATAACTTCTTCTGTGTCGGCAATGATCAGCGGGAGCATCCCGAAGCCCGGCTTGCCGATGACCACCTGCTCCATCTGCCCCCCTTTTGCAAGCATTTCGGCATATACCCTGTTTTCAGTATCCCGCCTGGCGGTCTCCCATTCCTCCAGGTCCACGCGTCCGTTGCCGTCGGCATCGTAGGCCATGAGCCGCTCATTGTCGGTTTTAAGCGCCCTGAGTTCCGCGTTGATTTTTTCGGCAATGGAGCTGCCAGTTTTTTCAGGCCTTGCTTTCCCCAATACATAGACGCGGGCACCCTCGGGAATGATATCTTCGTGAACCCGCCTGTCGGAGCGCCTGAGGTCGTTAGACATGAACATGCCGAATGTCCCTGAGAACTCCTGCCTGAACCTTGAAATCAGAAAAAGCGCCTTTTCCGGACGAACAAGGGCCCTTCCGGTCTCGTCCTCGATATAAAAAGGAAGTCGGCCGGAGGTTGTTTCCCGCTCCAGGACCCAGCTTTCGGTGTTTTTCATTGCCGGTTGAAAAATTGAGGTCCGGCCGTGCATCGGGGTTGCCCTTTTCCGGAAGTAGCGGCACCGGAAATAGATGCAGCGCGTTCCGCTGTGGGATGTCCTCAAATTGTAATACTGCCTTGCCTGCCCCGTGACTTCCACAATACCCATGGCCATGGAGCGTATCCTGGATGTCGGGGTGTTTTCCACCATCCGCTTGTAATTCAGCATCAGGAGGCCATAGGAAAAGACCAGCAGGCCGGCCCCCGCTAAAAAAATGCCGGTTGCGGTTTCCCAGAACAATGGGTGGGCATGATCGCCTGCCTGCACAAAAACCGATACGAACGGAGCCAGCAGAAAGATCAGGGCATAGATGATTTCATGGGGGGTGGAAAAAAGTCGGGCGATAACCCCCGAATGCTCAAGCGGCGGCGGGGGCTTGGGGCGCCTTGATGGCCCATTCTCATCTTCTTCGTCGTTTTGTTCGCCAGTGCTGTCATGGTCCGGCATGATGCCCCCGGGTGGCGGGCCAATACCCCGGTTCTTGCCGGGCAGAAAAGCGGCAAGCGGCGACTTGAAGTAAAAATCAGCATCTGTTTCGCCGTCTGGGAGTACGAGCCCGGATTCGGCAGCGGCGAGCATGTAGTTTGTGTAGCGCCCCAGATTGGCCAGCATTTCCCGTTTGCTGCTGCTTTCGTCATATACGATGCGGGCGAGCGTGGTTGTCGAGAACCCGTGATCGGCAATGCAGTCTTTTGAATATTTCGAGGCTTTTGTGATCAGCGTCCGGAAATTTGCCGCCGCACTCATCTGCATATGCTCATCCATGCTGCGGTATCGAAAGGAAGAATGCTCAAGAAGGATGCATTCGGGGGGGTCGCTGCCGATGCGGCAGAATACGGCCGCAGGGCTGCCCACGGAAATTTTTTTGAGGCCGTCTTCAAAAGACGGCCGTGAGAGATGCGCATCGACATCAGGGTTGACAAAGGCCTGCTTTCGCTTCTTTTGGGCAAGGTCTGCGGCGATAATCAGCAGCCGGGTGTCTTTGCCGATCCGGAAAACGGGTTCCTCGTTCCTGTCGTAAAAATGCATCTCAGAACCCGTGATCTCAACGCGCTGCACAACGCGCAGTCCCAGTCGCCGCCGGAGGTTCTTTTCACCGACAATAACGGCGGGAATCCCCATATCCTGCATTTCAGCCACAAGATCCTTCTGCTTCTGAAGGGGCAGCGAGGGCGTCATGCGGTTTACGCCCCTGCCGACGATTTTGTAGCGCATGTCGCCCGCATGAAGGCCGGATGCAAGCGCGAGGCGGTTCAGCATTTCTTCGGAATCTTCAGGCAGTCGCGTGAACGGCAGATACAGGAAGACTCCGGGTGCAGCTTCATCCAGGATATCGGCCTGGCCGTGCTGTTTTGGCGCTGTCATTGGTTCACGAACCCGGCGCTTCGTTCTGGAAGGCCGCTATGGCCTCTTTTTTGGAGGGGTATATTTTGATGATTCGGTCGATGCGGACCAGCTTGAGGAGCTGCACCACCTGTTCCTTGACCCCGAACATGTTCAAAGAACCCCCCTGGTTGTGAATCT
>SKZX01000213.1 GCA_007127175.1 Desulfobacterales bacterium | reverse complement strand
GCTTGATATAGTATTCCACCGCCTTGACATCATGGTTGGTCTCGGCTTCTATGGCCTTGACCGCAAGGGCGCATTCAGGATCGAACGTTTCATGGATACGGTCGAGAAACGCCATCAGGCTGTCATCGCAATGGTCGAGTTTCAGTTCATGGAGAAGAAACTTGAGCCATTGTGTTTCAACGAAGACCCTGCTCTTGATGAGCCCGTACTCCGAAAAAACCTCACCCAGGGCATCCGTATAATGCCGATACCGTCCATCCAGAACGGAAATTGAATCAATACCCATCGTCATTCCTTATGTGTTTGCGTTATGATGCCCGATGCCGTTTTTAAAATCCAGCGAGCCGGATCGAAAGATTTGAAACGGTTTATCGTCAACTGTTTTTATCGGTGGAGACCATTGCCGACGGCTTGGTTTCATTGATAAAAGAGCGTATCCCTTCAACAATGCCGTTGGACAGGGCCTTCTGATATTCCGGGTCGGTAAGCCGCCGGCACTCACGCGGATTGCTGATAAAACCGGCTTCCACAAGAATCGAGGGCATCTGGGCGCCAAGCAGCACATAAAACGGCGCGTACTTGACACCCCTGTTCACCGTGGGGTTAAACTGGGCGGAAACCTTGGTGTACATCGACCGCTGGACATAGGTCGCCAAGCGGCTGGACTCGTTGATCTTGGCGTTTCGCATGAGGTCGTTGAGTATTTCCTGCAATTCGCTGATATTTTTTTCTGAAGTGGCATTCTCCCTTGCCGCTACGGCAATGGATTCGTTGTCCGTGGTCAGGTTCAAAAAGTAGGTTTCAATGCCGTGGGCATTTCTGTTTCTCGATGCATTGGCATGAATGGATATGAACAGGTCCGCCCTGTGGGTGTTGGCCATGGCCGTCCGCTCCTCCAGGGTGAGGTACGTGTCCGTTGTCCGGGTCATGATGACCTCCAGACCAAGGTCCCTTCTGATTTTTTCGGCCAGCTTTTTTGAAATTGCCAGCACGACATCTTTTTCATGAACGCCGGGTATGGCGCCGGGTGCGCCATAATCCCGGCCGCCGTGGCCCGGGTCGATCACCACGCGCCGCACGCCCAGTGCCAGCTGCCGGACAAGAGATGCCGAATCCGTGCCGTCTTCGATCTCGCCGGTAAAATACGTTTCAGCCGACGGCGCCGGCAGCGCTTTTTCATCCGCCTTGCCGCGCACGTCGATCACGATCCGGAATGGATTCATCAGGGCGAATACATTGTAATCCTCAAAAGATTTGATATCAACGACCACCCTGACCGTATCCGGCGTAAACTGCCCCGCCCGCACATCCTTCAAATGGGTGTCATCGATGCTCATCCTGCGCTGTATGGACTCGGAAAGCCGGCTTTTTTCAAGGTCCACATACAGCCGTTCATGATGCAGATTAATGGACGGGTCTTTCTTGAGAAAATTGCTGGTATAATCCGTTTCCTGGTTTGCGTCTATGACGATCCGGGTGTAATCCGGGTTGGACCAGTAGCGGATCCCGGTTACAGTTGTGGGGTCTCCCGACGCGGGCGCCTTGTCCGGCGTGTCCCCGGGCGCCGCAACCGTTCCGGATGTCGTCTCAATCCCCGTGAGCCGGGCGATGGGGTCATCCGGCGAGGACCGGCTTCTTACGGAAACTTCCGCGCGCTGGCTGTAGGCACTGTTCGGGTAGCGCCGGACAACCTCCCTGAAGATCTGCTCGGCTTTCATTTCATCTGCAGGGCTGTAGGAATGGCTGTAAAGCTCCCGGTATAGCTCTCCCGTCCGGAACAAGCCGGCCGCCGCCCACGGACCTGTGGGGTCGATCTCGATAACCGTTTCGAACCCGCGGATCGTTTCAAGCCAGTATGACCGGTATTTCTGCTTTTCCGGGGACCGCTTCAGCTCCTTATACAGGGATTCGGCTGTGAAATATTGGTTTTTCGCCTTTTCAGCCAGGTCCGGGCCCCGGTCTTGCGCCCCCATGCTTTTCAGATCAGCCGCGGCGCGCTGGCTGTAAGCGCTGCGGGGGTAGCCTGCCCGGACCTTTTCGAGCAATGACCGGGCATTATGCAAATCGGCGGGTTTGCGGGAAAGGGCGTGGAGTTCGCTGTATAAACGACCGGCCATATAGAGCCCCGCCGCGGCCCACGGCCCGTCGGGCTCGGCACGGGTCACGGATTCGAACTGGCGGATGCAGTTCAGCCAGTAGCTGCGGTATTTCTGCTTTTCAATATCCTCCGAGAGCTGCTTATAGCAGGCTTCCGCCTCGAAATAACGCTGCTCGGGTGAGGCCCCGGTGGTAGCGCATGCACAGAGGATGAGGAACGCACAGATTAGTATTGCTGAAAAAACGGTTTTTTTTGTCATACGGAAAACATCTGTCCGGTATTCCTGGTTTCGGAACCCTCATGGTTCTTTACATGCACGGTCATTGTCCATTGCGCCGTTTCCGCCCGGGAAAAGGAGCGCCTGCCGCCCGGATTTCTGCCTGCAACGTGCCCAGGTAGTTGATAGCCTCCAAAGGCGTCATCCGGTCAATATCGATCTGCATCAGCAGCTCGGCCACCACTTCTTCGGGCCGGCGAAAAAGCGTCAGCTGCCTGTGGCTTTCCGGTTCCGTGGCCATGGGGTTTTTCTCTTTGCCATTGCCGGTGTTCCCGGAAGCGGCCTCGATGCCCGCCAACACCTTTCGGGCACGCCGGATAACCGCCTCCGGCATCCCGGCAAGACGCGCCACCTGTATGCCGTAGCTCCTGTTCGTGGCGCCCTTTTCCAGCTGATGGAGAAAAATAATCTCGTCGTTCACCTGCCTGACCGCAATATTGTAATTTTTGACACGGGAACGGGTTTCTTCCAGTTCCGTCAATTCATGGTAATGGGTCGCAAAAAGCGATTTAACGCCGGTACCGCGCAGATCATGCAGGTACTCGGCAACTGCACGGGCAATGCTCAGCCCGTCATAGGTAGACGTTCCCCTGCCGATTTCATCCATTACCACCAGGCTGTCCGGGCCGGCATTGTTTACGATGTTGGCGGTTTCCTCCATTTCAACCAGAAACGTGCTTTTCCCCATGGAAAGGTTGTCCAGGGCGCCCACGCGCGTAAATATCCGGTCGGTGACACAGATATCCGCGCTTGTGGCCGGAATGAAGGCGCCCATCTGGGCCATGATCACCATGATCGCCACCTGGCGGAGAACCGTCGATTTGCCCGCCATATTGGGCCCGGTAATGATGAGCACCTGGTTATGGGTGTTGTCCATGGTGATGCTGTTGGGCACGAAGCGTCCACCGGGGGTCAGCTTTTCCACAACCGGGTGGCGGCCGTTCTCTATATGGATCATGCCCCGCGTGTTGATCTTCGGGCGGCAGTAGACGTTTTTTTCCGCCAGTTCCGCAAGGGCCGTCAATACGTCCACCTGCGCGATGAATTCAGCCGCCGCCTGAACATGGCAGCTTTTGTCCATCACCGCTGCCCGCAGCTGCTCTAAAATCTCATACTCCATGGCAGCGCGCCGCTCCTGG
>SKZX01000103.1 GCA_007127175.1 Desulfobacterales bacterium | reverse complement strand
GATGACGCACCCTTCCGGTATCGTCAGTGAAAACAGGTCGGACTCGTTTATTTTTCCGGTGGGCGCGAGCCGGTCGCCGGCTATGGCTGCGGCATGCAGCGGGTAGTCCTCGCACAGGGGGCACCGGTAAACCCGGCCGTTTGGGAAGATAAAATAATTTTCCGCCACGTTCCCCGCGCACTCAAAAGGTTCACCCGGTGCCAGAAACACCTTGGGATAGATCGTCGTTATTCCGGCTTCCGACGCCTTCTGCGCCACATTCGGCACAAGGGACGCCCAACGGTCCCGGGTCAGTTGGAGCGGGTTGTCCGGCGAAAGACCTTCCACAGCCACGGACCGTCCGCGGATGCCGATCACCTGGATAAAAAACCGGCGCACGCCCAAATCCTTCAGCAACGGAACCATCATGGCCAATTCATGGGCGTTTTCACTGCTCACGGTGTAGATGACGCTGGCGGCAAAACCCTTTTCAACCGCCTGCCGGATGCCGCCAATGCATCGCGCATAGCACCCCTTTCCCCGTATCCGATCATTGGTTTCCGGCGTAGCCCCGTCCAGGCTGAAACTGAAATAATCGACCGCCTCCGGGCTCACCTTGTCCAGGATCCCGTTGAACAGGTAGCCATTGGTGTCGATGGTAACGGACCCATAGCCCATGCGCCTGGCCGCCCTGACGATCTCCGGAAGCCCGGGGTGAAGCGTCGGCTCGCCACCCAGCAGGATGAGGTTGGACCGTTTTGGCGGGTGATGGAACAGCGACAACCATGCCACGGCGGTGTCCGTATCCAGGTCGGTTTTTCCGTGCTGGGCGGGATTGATATAGCAATGCCGGCACTTGAGGTTGCAACGCGTGAGGATATGGAAAAACACGTTGACGGCGCTGCGGGTGAAGGAGACGGTTTTCTGCATGGGTGTCAGCGGCTGTAATAGTTCCGCAGTTCTTCAATATCCTTTTTGGCGCGGATAAGCTCGTTATTGGTGGTGCGGAGGCGGATGGACATGTACTCGGCAAAAATCCGGTACAGGAGAAGCAGAAAATCAAGGCGCTCATCCCGGTCGTCCGCGCTGGAGAGACGGCCCTTGGCAGACGTGTCTACGCAAAGCACCACGGTGTGACCAATGGCCGACACCGTTGCCGAGCGTGCCATGGCATCCACGATGCGCATCTCCCCGAAAATTTCGCCGACCTCGTTTAGCTGGCCGATTTCCATTCCCTTCTTGCTGACCCTGACCTTGCCGGAAAGAAGAAAGTAAAGCCAGGGGTCGTTGTCCCCCTCCCGGATGATGATCTCTTCGTCATCATATTCACGGATCTTGCTCAGCCGCAACAGTTTGGCCAGGTTTCGGGTTTCGAAATCCTTCAATGCGGGAATCGCCATCAACCGCTGGATATTCTGAACATTATCCTTTAAATACTTTGACTCGATCATTTTCACCCCCGGGGTTATCCGTATCCGGTCGGTAAATCGTGCCCCAACGAAAACCGTCAATCAACGGCGTCAATAACGATTTTCCAAACAGGCCTTTGACACATCCTCCCCGAATAATACAGGATAACACTCGTCAAAGCAAGCTTTACAAAAATAATTTTCAGGCGATGCCACGCCGGAGGATTTCAACAGGCCATCCAGGCTCAGGTAATGGAGGGAGTCCAATCCCAGAAAGGCTTCCAGCTCAGGGATCGTTTTGCTTGCCGCCACAAGCTCGCCGGTGGTGGGGAAATCGATGCCATAATGGCAGGGATACCGGTGCGGCGGGCAGCTGATGCGCATGTGGATTTTTTTCACCCCCAGTTCGCGCAGCGCCCTGATGCGGGTTTTCGCGGTCGTCCCGCGGATGATGGAGTCCTCGATGATAATGATGTCTTTTCCTTTCAGCAGCTCCTTGACGGGGTTGAGCTTCATGCGCACACCGAAATCCCGCATACTTTGAGTGGGCTGGATAAAGGTCCGCCCTACGTAATGGTTCCGGATCATGCCCATTTCAAAAGGAATCCCGGACTGCTCGGCATACCCAAGGGCCGCATAATTGCCGGAATCGGGAAACGGCATGACCAGGTCCGCTTCCACAGGGGCCTCAATGGCCAGTTGCCGGCCGTGGGCCTTGCGCATCAGATAGACGTTTTTCCCGTAAATAGTGCTGTCAGGGCGGGCGAAATAGATGAATTCGAAAATGCAGAACGACCGCCGGGTTGCCGCGTGGGGAAAGAGGCTGCGGACACCTTCATCGCTAATAATCACTATTTCTCCGGGCTCCAGCTCCCGGACGAATTCAGCCTCCAGCAAATCGAGCGCACATGTTTCTGAGGCCAGCACGTAATGCCCGTTGAGCCGTCCCAGGCAGAGGGGTCGGAACCCGTTGGGGTCCTTGATGCCGACCACTTCCCCCCGGCTGGTGAGCAGCACCATGGACCACGCCCCCTGCAGGCGGGTAACGGCTTTGACAAGGGCGTCCTCAAAACCGTGGCGAAGGTTCTTGACGAAAAGGTGAAGAAAAACTTCGCTGTCCATTGTGGTCTGGAAAATCGACCCGTCCTCCTCCAGCTCCAATTTCAGGGTATGGGCGTTGACCAGGTTCCCGTTGTGGGCCACGCCGTAGGATTTCCCCCCGTGATTGACCACAAAGGGCTGGGCATTGACCAGGACCGAATCCCCGGTGGTGGAATACCGCACATGCCCGATGGCGCTGTACTTCCCGTCCAGCATGGCAAGCGTCCGGTCGTCGAACACGTCCGCCACCAGCCCCATGCCCTTGCGGAAGTCGATATGCCCGTCGCGCACCACGGCGATGCCCGCGCTTTCCTGCCCCCGGTGCTGGAGCGCGTAAAGGCCGAAATACGTCAGGCGCGCGGCCTCGGGGTGCCTGTGGATGCCGAACACCCCGCATGCCTCCCGGTGCTTGTCTTCAAGGTCTGCTGTGTGGATTGTCATGTTTTTATCCATTTAACAGGAATAGGAATCGGTTAATTTTCCTGTGGCTGGGGGAATGGGTATTGCCCGTAGCAACTGTGAGAACCTGGTGACAGATCTATGACGCGATAAGGCGCACCCTGCAAACTCGCCCCGCCTGCGGCGGGACTCAGACAATGCAGGGTGCCTGCCTTATCTTCGCCATGATCTGTCTACCAGGCCCTCACAATGTTGCTCCGGCCAATACCCATCCCCCCAAGCCACAGGAAAATTGTCAAATTTATAAAAAACGGCATTTAAACCCTGGTTTAGCGTCGGGGCTGATGGTGGACACAGTGGACTTAATGGACTTAATGGACGCCACTGTCCGGGTTCGGTTTGAAATTCTGTCCCCTGGGGTATGTGCAAAAACAGACTCCCTCCCAATCAACCATCGCCGCCATATAAATGATTAATTTTTCCCGTGTTGTGGTGCCGGGTGTTGTCCCCGGGCAACAATTGCAGGGGGTTGCTGATAGCTCCTGGCGAAGCGCGTGCAAGCGCCCTGTGGCCCAGCCGTTTATCACAGGGCGTGCACGAGCGAGCCATGGAGATATCAGCGTTCTCCT
>SKZX01000367.1 GCA_007127175.1 Desulfobacterales bacterium | reverse complement strand
TCTGAAAAGGAAAAAACACTGGACCGCGAAATTGATGAAACCGGCTCCATGATCCGCGAGCTGGTCGGCGCCATCCGGGTCAACGCAAAAGATATTGGTGCGCTGTCCAGAGAGAGCCTTCAGCGCACCTTTCGCCCCGATAAAACCGCTTTTCTTAAAAACATCGCTGACCAGGGTGAGTTCCCCGGGATGACGGACATCCACATGATGGCGGACGTGCTCATTGAAGAAATACGCCTTTCCGGCAGCGTGAGAACCGAAAAGGGCACTATCCTGGACCGCTCCGGACGGGAAGCCGAAGCGGACATCCTGCTGATCGGCAACTTTACCGCCGCCTACCGCACCAATGGCGAGGTCGGCTTTCTGAACCATTCCCCTGGCGGGGACCGCCTGTTTGCCCTGTCACGCCTGCCTTCCGGGCGCATGCAGAAGCAGATCGCAGGTTACATGGATGGGAAGAACATGGCCGTCCCCATGGATATTTCCAGGGGCGGGGCGCTCCGCCAGCTGACCCACGAATTGAGCCTTGTTGAACAGCTTCCCAAGGGCGGCCCGATTGTGTGGCCGATCCTGCTTATTCTGGGCCTGGGGGTGGCCATCATCATCGAACGGGTCATATTTCTGGTGCGGAAACGCTTTGATTCGGAAAGCTTCATGCGGCAGATCGATGAGTTGATCCGCACGGGCAAGTTTGAAGCATGCCGCGAGGCCTGCGACGGGCACGGGGGAAAACCGGTGGCAAGGGTTATCGGGGCCGGGCTTTCCTGCTGCCATATGCCCCGGGAGGAAATGGAAAACGCCCTGCAGGAGGCCATCCTGAGGGAAATTCCGCCCATGGAGCGGTTTTTGTCCACCCTTGGGATGCTGGCCGCCATCGCACCCCTGCTGGGGCTCCTGGGCACCGTTACAGGCATGATCAACACGTTTCACGTGATCACCCTTTACGGCACCGGCGACCCCCGCATGATGTCCGGGGGGATTTCCGAGGCCCTGGTCACAACCATGCTGGGGCTTTCCGTGGCGATTCCCATGCTCATGGCCCACACATGGCTGAACCGGGCCGTGGACCGGAACATCGGGGAGATGGAGGAAAAGGCGGTGACCCTGGTCAACATGTCCCACAAAAACCGGGACGCAAACCATAACCATCATCACCACCACGGGACGTGATGACCGACGCGTTGATTTCAACATTTTACCAGATGGAAGCGTACTTCCGCAGCGGCGGCGTCGTCATGCTGCCGCTGGCGGCGGTCAGCATTGCCATGTGGCTGCTGATCATCAACCGCGCCCTGTATTTCAGGCGCCTTTACCGGAAGAACATGAATCCCCGGACGGCCTGGGAGCATATTTCTGCAGGGCGGCTGCCCGACCCGCAGCAATACAAGGGCGCGGTATCCCTGCTGGTAGCGGAATTCATGGGCCGCAGAAGCGGAAATTCAGCCCTTGACCGGTTTATCCTGGATGAGGCCGTGTTGAAGGTCAACCGCTCCCTGGATGACTTTCTGGGGACCATCGGCGCGCTTGCCGCAGTTGCTCCCCTCATGGGGCTTCTGGGAACGGTCATCGGGATGATCGTCACCTTCGATGTTATCGCTGTTTTCGGCACCGGCAACACGGGGGCCATGGCCGGCGGCATATCCGAAGCGCTCATCACCACCCAGACCGGCCTCCTGGTGGCCATACCCGGCTTGTATATGAAAGGCTTCCTGGACCGGCGGGCCCATAAACTCAAGCAGCGCAACGCGGTGGTGGGATATTACTTGAGGCGGCGGTTGTAGGGGGACAATCGCATCACAGCAACGCACAGGGAGTAAAAAAATGCTGAACATATCAGCCGCCAGGCGGAACCGGGGAGCGACCAAAGAACTCAACATCGCCCCCCTGATCGATATGGTTTTCATCCTGCTGATTTTTTTCATTGTCACCACCAGCTTCGTGAAGGAAACCGGCATCGACGTCAGCCGGCCGACAGCCGCCACCGCCGTGAGCAAGGATACCGCCACGATTCTGATCGGCATCGATGAAGACAACCGGGTTTTCATGGACAACCGTGAAATCGATGTCCGGGCCGTGCGGGCAAACGTGGAGCGCGCCCTGGCTGAAAACCCGGAAGGGGCCATCGTGGTGGTCGCGGACAGGGGAAGCAGCACCGGCACGGCCATCATGGTAATGGACGGGTGCCGCCAGGCCGGTGCAAAAGACGTCTCGCTGGCGGCAAGCCTGCCGGAAGGGCGGAACTGAGCAATCACGTCTGCTGATGGGTGAAACAACTGCGCCGCGCGCAACCGGGGAACCATAAAAATTTCATGTCTCAGAAAAAACCTGACAACGCGTACTTCCGAATGATTTTCCACCGCAGGTGGGTGGCATGGGGTATTGCTGCGGCCGTGGCCGCGGCGCTGAACCTTCTGCTCTTTGCCCTGATCCCCTACCTTTTGAGCGCCGACCCGGAAAAACCCGAATATGAGCAGATCGTATCCGGCATCAGCGTAATCCGCATGCCGGAACCGGAACCTGAAGAACCCCGGCCCATCGAGCAGCCGGAAAAGGAGGAGCGGCCGGAGCCGGAAGCAGCGGCATCCAGGCCGGAACCGGTTGAAATGCAAATGCAGCTCCCGTTTGAAATCAACCCCCGGCTGCCCGCCGGGCCCCAGACAATCGAACTGCCGCCGATGATGGCCAGAGATATGGCGCTTTCACAAAGGACCTTTTCAGCGGGGGACCTCGACCAGCCGCTCACCGCGGTGTCCCGGATGCCCCCGGTTTACCCCATGAGCGCCAAGCGCAGAAACATCGAGGGCTGGGTGAGCGTCCGCTTCGTGGTCAATGAAGAAGGCGAAGTGGAAAACGTGTCCATCCTGGAAGAACAACCACCCGGGGTCTTTGACAGGGCGGTCATCGACTGCGTTTCGGCATGGCGGTTCAGGCCCGGCACCATCGGCGGGATACCGGTGCGAACCGTTGCGGAAACCACCATCCGCTTTGAGCTGGATTGACCGGGGCGACTTTTTGATCATGAAAATTTTTATATCAGACCATCCATCTGCCATGGTGCACCTTGCCAAAACAGCCGTCGTGGTTTTCCTGGCGCTCATGCTGGCGGGAACATCGGCTGCATCTGCCACGGAACTGCCGACGCCTGCACGGGTCGTCCTGTCAAGGGCCCAGGAGCACCTGGAAAACGATGCCCACGACAGGGCGCTGGAACTGGTATTGTCCTTTCAGGCGCGCGGCGGCAAGGACCCTGACCCTACCCGCCCGGACCCACGGGGATACCATCACCCGGAGGTGTATTTCTTCATCGCGAACATCTACATGATGGATGGGGATTTCATAAAAGCCCGCGATGCATACGGCCAGGCCCTGAAACGCGACCCGGGCCATATCTATGCCCGGCTTAACCTGGCAAGGGTGCATTTTGAGCAGGGAGAATACGCGCAATCGGCTGTGCATTTTTTCAAAGCCTATGGCTTTGCGGAAAATGATGCGCAGGCACCCGAATACCTTTATTATGCCGCGGTGAC
>SKZX01000269.1 GCA_007127175.1 Desulfobacterales bacterium | reverse complement strand
AGGCCCTCATCGTGGTGGCTGAAATCGTCCTTTTGACCATGGCCGTCATTCATGTGTCCACGGGGCTGCTTCTTTTTCTGGGGAACCGCGCCGCCCGCAGCGTTCGATACGCGGTGAAAAAAAGCGGCGGCGGGCGAACAATTGGATCAGCCACCATGCCTTATACCGGCCTGATCATTTTTTTCTTCGTGATCCTGCATTTAAGCAATTTCAGCTTTGCGGACACCACGGATCGAACCATGTATGACGTCATTGCGGCAACGTTTTCATCATGGTTCTACGTGATCATTTACGTCGCAGCCGTTATCGCAGTTGCGGTTCACGTGCGCCACGGGTTCTGGAGCCTGTTCCAGACCCTTGGGCTGAATCATGAGAAATACATGCCGGCGCTGCGCGGTCTTGCCATCGGGCTGGCCGTAATCGTCGGCGTTGGGTTCGGGTTGATTCCCATCTATATCGGGCTTTTTGCCTGAAATGATCTGAATTTTCCACATATACCGATACAGTCGACTGGATTTGCAACAAGAGAGGTTTAAATTTATGCTGCCTGATTCGAAAATACCGGCCGGCCCTTTGGCTGAAAAATGGGACCGGCAACGGTTTGAACTCAAACTGGTCAACCCCGCCAATCGCAAGAAGTTCGACATCATCGTGGTGGGAACAGGGCTTGCCGGGGCGTCTGCGGCCGCAAGCCTTGGCGAGCTCGGCTACAACGTGAAGAACTTCTGCATCCAGGACAGCCCCCGCAGGGCCCACAGCATTGCCGCCCAGGGGGGGATCAATGCCGCCAAAAACTATTCCAATGACGGCGATTCCACGTGGCGGTTGTTCTATGACACCATCAAGGGCGGGGATTTCCGGGCAAGGGAAGCCAACGTTTACCGGCTGGCCCAATTGAGCGAAAATATCATCGACCAGTGCGTTGCCCAGGGTGTTCCCTTTGCCCGTGACTACGGCGGGCTGCTTGACAACCGGTCATTTGGCGGTGCCCAGGTGGCCAGGACCTTTTATGCCCGTGGTCAGACCGGTCAGCAGCTGCTTTTGGGCGCCTACAGCGCGCTGATGCGACAGGTGTCCACCGGAAAGGTAAAAATCTATCCCCGCAGGGAAATGCTGGACCTTGTGATTGTCAACGGAAAGGCGCGCGGGATCGTGGTGCGCAACCTCATTACCGGAGAGATGGAGTCCTATGCGGCGCATGCCGTCGTCCTGGCGACCGGCGGCTACGGGAACGCCTATTTCCTGTCCACCAACGCCATGTCGTCAAACGTTACCGCGGCATTCAGGGCCTATCGCAGGGGGGCTCTTTTTGCCAACCCTTGTTTCACCCAGATTCACCCCACCTGCATTCCCGTACACGGTCTTCATCAGTCAAAGCTGACCCTGATGAGCGAGAGCCTTAGAAACGACGGCCGGGTATGGGTCCCCAAGACACCGGGAGACAAGCGCCGGCCGGAATCCATTCCCGAAGCCGAAAGAGACTATTATCTCGAGCGCCGGTACCCGAGCTTCGGCAACTTGGTACCGCGGGATGTGGCCTCCCGCAATGCCAAGGACCAGTGCGACCAGGGGAAAGGGGTAGGGGAAACCGGGCTTGCGGTTTACCTGGACTTTGCCGATGCCATCAAGCGGGACGGCCGGGACGTGATCGAGGCCCGGTACGGCAACCTGTTTCAGATGTATGAAAAAATCACCGGGGACAACCCCTATGAGACCCCCATGATGATTTACCCGGCCGTGCATTACACCATGGGTGGGTTGTGGGTGGACTACAACCTGATGACCAACATCGACGGGCTGTTCGCCATTGGCGAGGCCAATTTTTCCGACCACGGCGCAAACCGCCTCGGCGCTTCCGCGCTCATGCAGGGACTGGCGGACGGCTACTTTGTCATCCCCTACACCATGGGCGGATACCTGGCGTCAAACACCATGGAGCCGATCGATACATCACACAAGGCCTTTGATGAATCCAAAAAGGTGCTGGCGGAGCAGGTCGCCCGGCTCCTGTCCATAAATGGCAAGCAGACGGTCACCCAGATTCACCGGCGCCTTGGAAAGATTCTGTGGGATTATTGCGGCATTGTCCGGGAGGATCAGGGGCTCATGAAGGCCCTTGATGACATTCGCGGGTTGAAAGAAGAGTTTTACAAGGACGTCAACGTGCCCGGCCAAAGCGGGGATTTCAACCAGAACCTGGAAAATGCCGGCCGTGTGGCTGACTTTATCGACCTCGCTGAGCTGATGGTCACGGATGCTTATTACCGCAAGGAGTCCTGCGGTTGCCATCTCAACGCCGCATTCCTGACCGAGGACAACGAACCCCTGCGCGATGATGAAAATTTTGCCGTGGTCGCTGCATGGGAGTATGCCGGCGAAGGGAAGGAGCCGGAATATCAACAGGAGCAGCTTGTATTTGAAAACGTTGAGCTGACGCAGAGGAGTTATAAATGACCACCAAAACCATTAACCTCACGCTCAAGGTGTGGCGGGAGAACCGCGCACGGTCCAAAGGGGGGTTTGAAGTCTATACGGCAAAGGATATCTCCACGGACATGTCTTTTCTGGAGATGCTCGACCTGGTCAACGAGGACCTCGTATTGTCGGGGAAGGAGCCCATTGCGTTCGATCACGACTGCAGGGAGGGGATATGCGGCATGTGCGGGGCCGTCGTTGACGGTGAACCCCACGGGCCCTTAAAGGAGACGACCCTGTGCCAGCTTCACATGCGGCACTTCAAAAACAACGACACCATCGTGATCGAGCCCTGGCGGGCGACGGCGTTTCCGGTCATAAAGGACCTGGCCGTGAACCGGAGCGCTTTTGACGAGATCATTGCCGCAGGCGGCTATATTTCGGCTAAAACCGGCGGGGCGCAGGACGCCAACAACATCCTTGTGAGCAAGGAAATTGCGGACAAGGCATTCAATGCGGCCGCCTGCATCGGGTGCGGTGCTTGCGTGGCCGCCTGCCCCAACGCGTCGGCCATGCTTTTCGTGGGCGCGAAGGTGTCCCACCTGGGTTTGCTGCCCCAGGGGCGCCCCGAGGCCAGAACCCGGGTTCTCAATATGCTCAAGGCCATGGACCGGCTTGGCTTCGGCAATTGCTCCAATGAAACCGAGTGCGAAGTTCAGTGCCCCAAGTCCATATCCATTCGGGAGATCGCCCTTATGAACCGTGAATTTATCAAGGCGTCTTTTTCATAGGTTATTGTCTTGAACGCGCTTTTGTGGTAAGTGTGTATCCAATATCGGTTTTGTGAGGGTGCGGGGAAATTCACTTCAGATAAACTCAACAAGGTGATGATGGTCCTATGAAAACGATGAAAAGAATCGGGCTGTTATTGGTTGCAGTCGGACTTTGCGTGCTGGGTTACCAGGGGATTGAGGGGATGATGACCGAGGGCGTTTCGTTCACCAACTATACCCTGGTGGATATGCTGGGCGAGGCAGCCCTGGAATGGCATAAAAGTATCCCTGTCAACACGCTCGTAAGGGGTATTCAATACGTAATAAATGCGCCGGCATATGCT
>SKZX01000104.1 GCA_007127175.1 Desulfobacterales bacterium | reverse complement strand
CTAACATTGCCGGTCCGGGCGCTTTTAATCCAGGTACCGGCAGGGTAGTGTTTAACGGAAGCGGCAACCAGTACATTAACTCTAACGAGCATTTCAACATACTCGAAGCCAACATGGGAGGAACCCTTCGGGTGAACAACCCGGCACATACGGTTACTTGCAACAGTTACCGCTGGACATCAGGGGGCCTTGAAGCGATCCAGGGCACGTTTACGGCTCATGACCTGGCAAATTCAGCGCTATTTGGCATTTTTTATGTCCATCCGGGGGGCACGATTAACTTGCATCAGGGCAATGCAGTATATGAAACTGTTCATCTGGAATGCCATATGGAATTCAACGGTGGCGGGAACATTAATGTTTGGGGTGGATATGGGCAAAATTCCCATTGGCCTTTTACCAGCGCTACCCTAAACATGAGCGGTGGCGTGCTCGACTTCAAAGACCGTGGAATAATTATCAGTAATACCGGTACGTTGAACACCAGCATCACCGGCGGCGTGATCCGGACATCCCAAAACTTCAAGTGCGACAGGCCAGGCTTTGACCTGGGTGGCGGCACCCTGGAGCTTTACGGTGAGGGTAGCCACAGCATAAACATAACAAACCAGCACACTTTGATATCTAACGTGATAATCAATAAAGCAGCCCCGGGCGGTGAACACACAAATCCAACAGCACCCTCCGATGGTAAAACTTCAGGAGATATGGAGCCTGGCGGTAAACATTCTGGCAGCATATTGCTTAAATCCGACCTTCATGTATTAAACAGCCTTGAATTATTATCAGGATCAGTCATCGTGCAACAATATACCCTGAGTGTGGGAAAAGTACTTGACGTGCATGGTAGCATAAATATGCCCAACCTAAATGGCGAAGTTTTTGCCTTTGGCCTGGTGCTCTGGCACCCAGGATCAACATTAGAGGTCGCCACTTCAGCAGTTTTCAAAGCTTATGGCAGCTGGAGTTTCCTGGCGGGCTCGAATGTTAATCCGAAAAATGGTACGGTAATGTTCATGGGCTCGGGAAACAGCCAGATAATCAGCCACTCTAACACAAGCTCATTCAATAACTTAAGCATTAACAAAACGGGTGGAGCCTCAGCAACAATCAGTAGCTTCTCAACACAACCACTAACCGTTAATAATGACCTTTACGTGCACACAGGAGCCATCTTCCGCAATCATTCAGCACAGGATCTGATCCTCAAAGGCAATGTTGAAAGCAACGGCTCTTTTACCTGCCGGACAGCAAAAATGGGCAGGGTAGTAATGAGCGGTGTGAACCAGGTTTTGAAAATGAACACCGGCGACTACTTCAACCACCTCACATTCAACCACGATGGCACTTTAACAATAGATAATACAAACACGAATATCCTGAACGTTCGGGGCAACATCGTGATCGAAAACGGGGTTTTCAATATGCAAAACAGGCAGTTGCTGCTTGGCGGCGACTGGACCAACAATATATGGCCCGCAGGCTTCGATGCCGGAACAGGGAGGGTGGTTTTAAACAGGGCAGGCAATCAAACCATCCATACCAATGAAGACTTCAACAGGCTTGTTGCCGATATGGGAGGATTGCTGCAGATCAACAATGCCGATGTTACAGTAAGCTGCAACCAGTACGACTGGAAAAACGGCGGCATCAACGTTATTAAGGGCACTTTTACAGCCAATAACCTCGTGCAGAACGGTTTGTATGGCGAATTCAGGCTGCAGCCGCAGGGGACGATCAACATTTTCAACCCCGGTGGCTGGGTTGACCTTGTTGGGCAGATATACAACTACGGCGGCACCATGAACATCAGCGGCGACGAGGCCTGGTGGCCCTATTCCGACGATGCCCACCTGACCATGACTGGCGGAATCATCGACATGAAAACCTGTGGTATTTTCGTGCCGGAAGGCTATAACTGGACATACAACATCACAGGGGGTACCATACGCTCAGCACACGGCTTTTCAAGCAACGACCCGAACTTTAACCCCGAAGCCGGCACATTTGAATATTATGGCTCAAACAATATCTACATTTATCAAAATACCGGCATTTTGTACAGTATGATCATCAATATGTCAACCAAGGAAGGTGACGAACTGCCTGGTGGCCAAATGATTGACTCACGTAGCGGCGTGCTGCTTTCCGAAAATTCACGATCGGCGAACGTAGTACTTGAAACCGATTTGATCATTGATGGCAACCTCGATATCAAATCCGGCACACTGATGGCCAACGACAAAACAATATCCATCAGCGGTAACTGGAACAACCAGGTTTTTCCCGAAGGTTTCAATGCAGGCACTGGCAGGGTCGTTTTTATTGGCATCCAAAACCAAACTTGCTCATCCGAAAACTTCAACATCCTCGAATTAAACAAGCCGTTTGGCGTACTTTACACCCCGCATAACACCACTTGTGCCTTATACGACTGGAAAGCAGGCGAAATTTTCGCAAACGGTGGCATATTTACCGCCCTCGACCTCGCACAGATCAACATTCACGGCACTTACATCGTAAATGCAGGCGGTACCATCAACCTTCACCAGGACGAAAGCCACTGGGTTGACCTGAATGGTGAGATGCTTATCTATTCCGGAACTATAAATATCTACGGCGGCATGCCCGGCGAGGACAGCTGGTGGCCGGATTTTTCGGCATTTCTCTACATGGACGAAGGCGTGCTTGATTTTAAAGACCAGGGCATATTTGTGAGGGATACCGGGGATTTCTCCAGCATCATTCTCGGCGGCACAATCAGGACATCGCAAGGATTCAGAAACGAAAGAACAGGTTTTGACCTTGCGGCGGGAACACTCGAACTGTATGGCCCCAACAATGCCGACATCCACCTGACCCAGGGGAGCTCGCTACACAATCTGAAAATTGACAAGTCGGGCGGAAAGGGTGAAGAGGACGGAACCATTGTGCGCCGCGATGGCACTTCTTTCAAAAACATTCGCGGAAACAGCGTTACTGCAACTTCACCAATTGTTTTATCCAACAAGCTGGATGTTGACGATGGAACATTTTCGGTTAACGGTTTCCAGCTAACAACCGGCGGCGATGTCAATGTAAATGGAACACTCGTGGTAAATCCGAATGCCAATTTATCGGTTGGTGCCGGCAAGCGGCTGGCCGTGAACAACCAGGGCAAATTATATGCAGTGGGGGTAAAAGGAGCCGAAGCCGTCATAACGAGTGCATCGAAAGGCCATTATAAGTTCGACATTGAAAGCGGGGGCACCCTGGCAGCCACCGATGCCATTTTCGAGTATATGGATGGCGCCGGTATCCATCTGAAGCCCGGAGCAGTTGTTGATCCGGCATACCCTTTCTATTCCTGCACGTTCAGGAATGGAGCGGCAGGCGGCAGGCTGCTGACCCTGCACAACAACCAGGTGTTTACAGTGCACAATGCACACTTCCCTGCAAACACCTGGGGTGGCAGCCACAATGTGTTCAAAAACCTTAATAGCGGCCACGTCAGCTTTATAAACGCCTCAGGGCCTTTCTCAGGCCATCCCTTTGAATACGACACCCATGATCG
>SKZX01000074.1 GCA_007127175.1 Desulfobacterales bacterium | reverse complement strand
GTGCTGCCCACGGCAACAATTGCAGGGGGTTGCTGATAGCTCTTGGCGAAGCGGACGCCAGCGCCCTGTGGCTTTGCCGTTTATCACAGGGCGCAAGATAGCGAGCCTTAGAGCTATCAGTGTTCTCCTGCAGTTGCCGGGGCAGCACCGACCCGCCTCATCCCGCGGAATTGACCTTAAGTCGTATCCGCAAAATTCAAGAAAAGAGGTGAAAACCCGATATGATGCTTGGTGCTATAAACGATCCGGAGGGAGCCGCCGTTCCCGAGGGCCTTCCGGAAATCGTGGACTGCCACGTCCATGTTTTTCCCGGGGGACTGTTCAAAGCCATATGGGCCTGGTTTGACCAGTTTGCATGGCCCATTCGCTATCGCCTGGGCTCGGAGGACATTCTCGATTTTCTGCTTTCCAGGGGCGTGGCCCATGTCGCGGCGTTTCAGTATGCCCACAAGGCCGGCATTGCCGATGAATTAAATGATTACATGGCCGGTCTATGCCGGTCGTACCCGGGGCAGGTGACCGGTATGGCAACGGTCTTTCCGGGGGAGCCGGAAACGCCTGTGATCTTGAAAAGCGCCTTTGAAAAAGGACTGAAGGGCGTCAAGCTGCATGCCCACGTCCAGTGCTTTGACATGAACAGCCCGGACATGGAAGACGTTTACGAGACATGCCAGGCGGCGGGCAAGCCTTTGGTGATGCACGTGAGCCGTGAGCCGAAAAGCTCCGCATACCTTTGCGACCCCCACCAGTTGTGCAGCGCGGATAAGCTGGAAGCGGTACTTGAGGCGTTTCCCCGCCTCAACATTTGCGTGCCGCACCTGGGCATCGACGAGTTTTTCGCGTACAAGGGGCTGATCGAAAAATACGACACCCTGTGGCTGGATACGGCCATGGCCCTGGCGGATTACTTTCCCGTTGAACTCCCTTACAATCTGGACGCACTGCGGTGGGACCGCATCATGTATGGATCGGATTTCCCGAACATCCCCTATGCCTGGGACCGTGAGCTGAAAATGATTGACAGCAAAAATTACAGCAGGGAATTCCTTGGCCCGTTTCTGGGAGAAAACGCACGGACGTTTTTTGGTATCGGGAGGAAATAATTCTGCCGAATCCAACTGTTTGTGCCGATTGAAAAAGGCTGTTGAGCGGCTGAATGGGCTACCCTTTTTCAGGCGTCATATGATCGTAAGGGATTCTTTTTCCATGAGCGCCACGGCGTGCTCGATGGAAACAGCGTAGGAAACATCCGTTTTAATGGGCACCTCGGAAGACCTGCCGAGCTGCCGGGCCAGTATTTCCTGGAGCTCGAAACGGCCGCCCACAATGCCGATGACGCGCCCGTCGTAGAGGTTGATGAGGGGCCCGCCGCGGTTGCCGTCATGGACGAGGCTGTCGAAAAGAAAAAGCCGGGTTTCGTTTCCGGACAGGATTTTGGAGCAGACCACGGCCTGTTTGATGAGCGGGTTGTAGATATTGTAGTAGCCAAAGGGAAAACCGATGCAGGCCACGCCGCTGCCGATGGACACCGCATCAGGGGCGCCGATGACATGGTCCGGCATGGATATTTCGGTTTCCTGGGAAAATTTGAGAAGCGCCACATCGCGTTCACGGTCCATCTGGATGGCGCTGACCGCGTATGGGGCGATGGTTTCCGTGCGCACCGGGGCAAAATCCCCCGTATCATCAATAGGTGCGACCATCAGGTCCTGATTTCCGGTTATCAGGTGAGCCGCTGTCAGCAGGTATCCTTCCGGGTGCACCAGAAAGGCGCTGCCACGGAATGACACTTCGCTGCCTTCCCGCTGAAACAGCATCATGCAGCCGCCCCTGTATTGTGTGAAAATATCCTGGAGCATATAGGGTTCCTTTTTTTGGGGTGATGAAAAAATGCTATGGCGCTGTCCAGGTTGCGACCGTCTCCATATTGGCGCGCATCCACCGAAGTGCCTTGTCATAGGGGAACCGCCCATCGTCGTCCTGTATCCACAGCATCAGCTGGCCGACGTCCGCGGGTTCCCAGTAAAAACGGTCGAGTACCCCGTATGCTTCCGGCATGTCAGCTTCAAGGCCCGTTCTGACAATGGTATGAATGCGGCCTTCGCCGCCGTATACGTTCTTTGGATCATCCAGGAACTTGAGGTTCCACCGGGCAAAGGTCCAGTGAGGCACCCAGCCGGTGACCACGACCCACTCCTGGCGTCGTATGGCCCGGTTCAGTTCACCAACCATTTCAGCCTCGCTGCCTTTCACGAGTTCGAAACCCTCCAGCCCGTATGCGTCCATGGCCTTGGCAGTCTGGCGCATGATGCCGGCTTCCGGTTCGATCCCGATGATGCGCCGGTTGAACCGGTCCGCGTGGGCACCGATTTCCGCCATGGAATCAATGGTAATGTAGGATCTGCGGATCCCGGCACCCGCTGCCAGGCGACCGATCTTCACATCCGGCACCACAAGCCCCGTCCGGGTCCCCTTCAGGTTGGGTCCGAGGTCTGTCACCTTGTCGCCGAAGGCTTCGTAGTAATGGGCGTGGGTGTCGGGCAGCCAGGCGGACAGCATGGCATCGACACGGCCTTCTGTCACGGCCGCCCACATTTCATCGGCGCCCATGCGCACGATATCGCACCGGATGCCCATTTTTTCCTGGAAAACGGCTTTGACCAGGTTGGCGGTGGCCACGGAATCCGCCCAGTCCGTATAGGCGATGCGAATGGTCTGCCGCTCCTGGGCGCATGCTGCACCGGCGGCAAAGAAAACGGCCAGCAGCATCAGGCAGGCGGCAGGTATGTGCATCAAGCAGAATATTTTTTTCACGGTGTTGTCCTCCTCTTCATACCGTTGTCCATCCGTCTACCACAACCGGCGCCGGCCGAAGGTTTTGTCCAGTACGGGTTTGGTTCTGATCCTGAACTCGGCCACCGGCCGGGGTTCCCCGCCGATGGAAAACTCCTGGGGCGCCGCGTATTCGGACAATCCCTTGTAAAGGGCCACGCACATCAGCAGAAGAACGGCTGCAAAGGGCAGTCCCGTGGTGATGGTGGCCGTCTGCAGGGCAACCAGGCCCCCTCCCATGAGGAGCACCGCCGCCACGACCCCTTCCATGATCGCCCAGAAAAGGCGGGAAAGCACCGGCGGGTTGGGGTTTCCCCCGGACGTGATGATGTCGATGACCATGGACCCCGAGTCCGAGGATGTGACGAAAAACGTGACGATGACAATAATCGCAAGGGTCGAGGTGACGATGCTCAAAGGAAAGTTTTCCATGAGCACGAACAGGGAGACCGGGATGTTTTCCTGGACCACCCGGGATATGCCGCCGCCGCCGAACATTTCGATAAAAAGGGCGGTGTTGCCGAATATGGTGATCCAGAGAAACGTGATAAAGGTCGGCACCAGCAGCACGCCCGCGATAAACTGGCGGATGGTGCGGCCGTAAGAGACGCGCGCGATGAACATGCCCACGAAGGGCGACCACGCGATCCACCAGGACCAGTAAAAAATCGTCCAGCCATGCTGCCATTCGGTCCGCTCATAGGTTTCGCTCCAGGTGCTG
>SKZX01000168.1 GCA_007127175.1 Desulfobacterales bacterium | reverse complement strand
TATGGCATAACCAGGCACTTCAAGTCAATGCCTGCCATATTCTGACAGCACTTTTTGGAGCGTTGCCGTCGAATCATCCCCGGAGGGGATACATAATATAGCCGGTGGTTTCAACCACCGGCTAAACACTATATCCCCTCCGGGGGTTAAACATAGTCAAATGCCCAAATTACAGGGGACACGCTTCCAGTCTGCACCACCGGGGAACACCGCTGCGGGTTCTTCTCCCCATGTTTCTGGTCTATGCCCAAAATAGACTTGATCGCGGTTGCCAGAAAAATTATAGTACCTTTTTTGATTTTACATCTTTAGGCTATCTGGATTTGCATAACCGGAAAAAGCGGAGAAAAAACATGAATGAATCCCCCCCATGCGTTATGATCATCGGCGGCGGTGTGGCCGGAATGTCCGCCGCGCAGGTTCTCAGTGATTTTGATGTGTCCGTTCACATTGTGGAAAAACGGGACCGGCTTGGCGGACACAGCGCCATGTGGGCCTGCATGGCCACAGGGGCCTGTGAAAACTGCGGGGCGTGCCTGAGCATTGACATGGTCAATGATGTTTCAGACCGGCCCAATGTAGACATCCATTTTTCCAGCAGGCTGCTGAAGCTCGAAGAGACGGACAACGGCATGAAGGCCACCCTGGAAGACGGCAAGTCCTTTGTTGTTCAAAAAGTCATCGTTGCGACGGGCTTTTCGCCCTTTGACCCCGGCCGCATCGCCTCCTTTCACACCGACTGCCAGAAAAATGTCATCACCACGGCCCATCTTAACACCCTGCTGAAAAATGAAGCGTTAAATGACTTTCTGGACGGCAACACAGCCCCTGACATCGCTTTCATCCAATGCGTGGGCTCCAGGAACCGAAAAATCGGAAACGATTACTGCTCACAAGTCTGCTGCAAGGTCGCCATGCGTCATGCCAACAAACTGCTGCACCTGTTGCCCCATGCACGCATCACCATTTTTTACATGGACCTTCAGGTTATCGGCAAGGAAACCCGGTCTTTTTACAAGTCCCTTGCTAAACAAGTCGACCTGGTACAGGGCGTTCCCGCAGAAATCCTGGAAAACAGCGAAAACGGAAGGCTCCGGATCGTCACCGAAAACCGGGATGACCAGGCAAGGCTGGCCCGGGAATATGATGCCGTGGTCCTTTCCGTTGGCATGACGCCTTCGCCGGAAATGGAAGACACGGCCGACATCCTTGGAATTTCTCAAAACGGATGGGGGTTTTTCAATACGGCAGACGCGTCCCTTGCAAGCAACATTCATCTTGCCGGGTGCGCCCGGACACCGGTCGATATCGTTTCATCCATGCAGGACGGAAGGATTGCCGGGGGCCGGGTGCTTGGGGAACTGGGCCTGGCAAGGGCACTCCCCGCAGCCGATGACAATGATCATTTGGCGGCCGTGGCGGTCTTCGGGGAAGGGGAACAGGCTGTTTCAGCGGCCTCGGCCATCGCAGCGGAAGGGTACAGGACCGTCTTGCTGGGTGCGGAGGGCGGTCCTGACCCGTCCGGGAATTTAAGCGCCATTGACGATGCCCGTATATTGCAGGTTTCAGGGACTGCCGGCAATTTCTCCATTGTTTATGCATCAGGGGGAAAGCGGCACGCGCTTTTCTGCCGTGCAATCGTTTCGGCTGAAGCCGCGGACTTTTCAGAAATCGATCCCGGTGTAGCGTCTGAGCGCATCTTCTCTTTGGCGGCGTTTTCAAGCCGCATTGCCAACTCCCCGGAGACGGTTCCGGAAAACGTGGTCATCCTGCTCGATTACGGCGGTCCCGAATATAAGAAATGGGCACGGATGGCCCTTCAGGATGCTATTGGGGCAAAAGGCGCCGGGAAGAGCGTTTCCATCATCGCCACCAAGATGCTGGTGCACAGGCCGGACGGCCAGCGGGTTTACGATGCGGCGCGGAAAGCGGGCGTGAATTTTCTGCGGTATGAAAAACCCGGAGACATTCGCATTGAAAAAATCGAAAAGGGTTTCTCCCTGATGCTGAAGGAGGCGACATTGCCGTCTGCCATGGACATTCACCTTGAATGCGGATGCCTGGTCATTCCTGCGAAACCGAACCCGGCCCCTGATTTTCAGGAAAAGGCCGGCCTCCTCAGGCAGAAGACGGACAGGGAAGGGTTTTTTCAGTCCCCCAATGTGCGTCACCGGCCAACCGGCAGCACCCGGAAGGGGATTTTCTTCGCCGGCAACGGGCACGATGAAACCGACACCGACGACCTGAAGGCTGAGGTGGAAGACGTCCTCACGTTTTTAAAAACGCAGCCCCTTGACATGCCCCCAGTGGACAGCGGGGTTGAAATCAACGAAAAAATGTGCGCCAAGTGCCTTACATGTTATCGGATATGCCCGCACGGGGCGATTGTTCTGACCGAAAAGATGAAACCCCGAATTATTGCCGACGCGTGTTTTTCATGTCACCTTTGTATGGCCAATTGCCCGGCCCATGCCATTGAATCCATCGACTTCACCGGCGATGCACTTTCCGGTGCGGCCGAAAATGAGATGCTCCTGGTGTATGCCTGTGAGCGCTCCGGTTTTCTGGCAGCTTCCGGGACATCACTGCCGGACGGGATAAAGGTCGTAAAAATCCCGTGCGCGTGCCGGATCAATATCGACGTCATATTGAAAGCCCTGCTCAAGGGTGCGTCAAAAGTTGTTGTCGCCGGGTGTCACAACGGCAACTGCCGGTCCATGGAGGGTGCCCGGGAGGCTGCCCTCGGCGTCCGCCAGGCTTTGCGGATTCCGGGGATGGAGGAATCACGGGTGGTTTTTGAGCCGGTCGCGGCCAATGAGTCTGTGAAATTCAAACGCATTGTTTCCAAAGCATAAGCAAAAGGACTGGGAATCATGAAAAACGCCATCATCAATCAAGACGCCGAGCTGCTTAAAATGCACAACCACCTGCTGACCGGCGACAACATATCCGAATGCCTGACCTGCGGGGCCTGCAATTCCAGGTGCACCTGGTTCGACGGGGCGGTCGACGACCACAAGGGGCCCATACCCCGCCAGATCGTGCGCATGGCTTCACTCGGCCTGGAACGGCAGCTCGTTGACAGCGGCATGCTGTGGGACTGCCTGCTCTGCAACCGGTGCACCGAGGTTTGCCCCATGGGCATCACCATGGATGTTGTGGTCAGGAAGGCAAGGAGCCTGGACATGGCCTGGGACCTGGTTTCCGGGGACATGCAGAAGGGGATCAAAAACCGCCTGGAACTGGGGGATGTCAACGCTTTTACCAAAGAGGAATTCGTCGAAACCGTCGAGTGGATCAGCGAGGAGTTCGGCGACGACGTGGATGATCCCGATGCGGAGATCCCGTACGACAGGGAAGGCTCAAAATTCCTCTACCTGCCCAACCCCCGGGAGCTTGGCCTGAACCTGCTCCACCTGACAGCCATGGGAAAGCTTTTTTACGGGATGAAGGAAACATGGACACTGTCGTCCGCCCACACGGATGTGACCAATTGGGGCTATTTTGTGGGCAAGGACGAGATCGCCCGGAAAATGGCGTTGATGGTGGTGGAGCCGGCTGAAAAACTGGGCATTGAAACCCTGGTGCTCTCCGAGTGCGGGCATGGCTATCACGTGCTCAAGGTGCTGCTGGAAGACCTGATCGGGCGAAAGCCGAAATTCAACGTCACCAGCATTCCGGAGCTGGCCCTGGAGTATGCCAAAAAAGGGGTGTTGAAATTCGATGCGTCCGTACATCCCTACACGGTCGCCTATCACGATCCGTGCAACCTGGCCCGGAAGTCCGGTGTTTATGATGCCCCCCGGGAGCTTCTGGCCTTGTGCTGCGAAGGCGTTGTGGAGCTGTCGCCCAACCGGGAGGACGCCATATGCTGCGGGGGCGGCGGCGGAATGATCCAGGACAGCGCCAGCACGAAAATCCGGATGACCACGGGAAACCCCAAGGCCATGCAGATGAAGGCCGCAGGGCTGAAGCACCTGGCAACAGCGTGCCTTTCCTGCCACCGGCAGCTGGGCGAACTTTCCAAGCATTACAATCTGGAAATCAAGGTCGACACGGTCGCGGCCATGGCCTCGGAATCGCTGTTGCTGTAAGTTATTACCGACCCCGACGACGGGGGGTCGGATTTTACTAAAGGCTATTATCAGGGGAAGAAAGGAGTTGGATCCACTTGAATAAAAAATATGATTATACAACCCTTTTTCCCGTTGTCATCCAGGCTGCCCTTCGGGCCGGCGATGCCGCCCTGGACGTTTACAACGGGGATTTCACCGTTGAGGAAAAAGCCGACCACTCTCCGCTCACCCTTGCGGACAGACGATCTCACGAGATTATTGCATCGGCGCTCAATCATACCCGTATTCCAGTGCTCAGCGAAGAAGGCAGAGATATCCCCTATGACGAGCGGCAAAAATGGTCGGCTTTATGGATTGTGGACCCCCTGGATGGCACCAAGGAATTTGTAAAGAAAAACGGGGAGTTTACCATCAATATCGCCCTTGTGGAAAACCTGCGGCCGACCCTTGGGGTCATCTATGTACCGGTTACAGGCGTTCTGTATTTCGCAGCCAGCGGTCTGGGCGCGTTTTCGATCCCGCGGCCGGACATGCCTTCCGGATGGGAGGGGCGCTTGGATTCACTATTGGCGGCCGCTCAAAAACTGCCCCTTGAAAAAAAAAGCAAAAGACCGTATACGATCATGGGAAGCCGGTCCCACGCCACGCCGGAATTGGCGGAATTCGTCGATAAGATAAAAGCGCGCCATGAAAGCGCGGCGTTTATTTCTGCGGGCAGCTCGCTAAAATTCTGCCGGATCGCCGAGGGGGCAGCGGACATTTACCCCCGGACCGGGCCGACAATGGAGTGGGATACGGCCGCAGGGCAGATCATTGCCGAGCAGGCCGGTGCCCCGGTTCTTGACTATCACAGCCGGACACCCCTGACATACAACAAGCCGGACCTGAAAAACCCGTGGTTCATCGTCGAAAGGGTTTGATATGACCGATACCGCCTTTGAAGCGCACGGCGGACCCCTCGTCAACCTCATGGTCGATGACGGGCGTGCAGCCCTGCTTAAAGACATCACCCTGAACCTCCAGGACGTGATCCTCAACGAGCGCAACCTCTGCGACCTGGAACTCCTTGCAACAGGGGTATTTTCGCCGCTTACCGGGTTTATGGTTCAACCCGATTACGAGTCCGTGCTGGACCGCATGCGTCTTCAAAACCATACGCTTTGGCCCCTGCCCGTATGCCTGGATGTTTCGGCCCGCATCGCCGAGCGCCTGGAAGCGGGGCAGTCAGTGGCCCTGCGCGATCCCGAGGGGTTCCTGCTGGCAGTGATGCACGTGGCCGACATATGGCCGGTCAACCGGGAAAAAGAAGCGGACATGATCTACGGCACCCGGGATTTGTCCCATCCGGGAGCGCACTACCTTTACAAGAAATCCGGCGACTATTACATCGGCGGCCCCATCGAGGTGGTCAACCTTCCCATTCACTTCGACTTCAAGCAGATCCGACTGCAGCCGGACGAAGTCCGCGCAAACTACCGGAAACTGGGGTGGCAGCGGGTGGTGGGCTTCCAGACCCGGAACCCACTGTACCGGCCCCAGTTCGAGATGACCATCAAGGCCATGCGCCTGGCAAAAGCCAACCTGCTGCTCATGTCGGTGGTGGGCATGACCAAGCGGGACGACTTCGACCATTTCATCCGGGTTCGATGCAACCGCAAGGTGGCACGGCATTACCCGCCCGATTCGAGCCTGCTGACGCTCCTGCCGCTGGCCGTTCGCCTGGCCGGCCCGAGAGACGCGCTCTTTGATGCCATTATTGCGAAAAATTACGGCTGCACCCATTTCATAATCGGCCACGACCACGCCTCGCCAGGACATGACAGCAACGGCAAGCCCTTCTACCCCGTTGCCCTGGCCAAGTCCCTGGCAGCCGAACATGCCGGCGAGATCGGCATCGATATCATTCCGTTCGAGGAAATGGTTTACCTGCCTTTTGAGGACGAATACCGCAGCCGGGATCAGGTGCCGGTCGGCACCCAGACCATCTCCCTTTCGGGCTCCGATATCCGGAAGCGCATTCGCGAGGGGAAAAACATACCCGATTGGGCGGTATTCCCCGAGGTGACGGAGGAATTGCAAAAGGCCTATCCGCCGCCGGGGATGCAGGGGTTCACCATCTTTTTCACGGGCCTGTCAGGTGCCGGCAAATCGACCATCGCCCAGGTGCTCTACTCGAAATTCCTTGAAATCGGAGACCGCCCGGTGACCCTGCTCGACGGCGATATCGTACGCCGCAACCTGTCCTCTGAGCTTTCCTTTTCCCGGGAGCACCGGGATATCAACGTGCTTCGCATCGGCTTCGTGGCAAGTGAGATCACCAAGAACCGGGGTGTTGCCATCTGCGCTCCCATTGCGCCCTATGAGCACACGCGCCGCGAGGTCCGCAGCACCATCGAGGCGTATGGCGGGTTCATCGAGGTCCATGTCGCAACCCCCATCGAGGAGTGCGAAAAGCGGGACCGAAAAGGGATGTATGCCAAGGCCCGCGCGGGCCTTATCACCGGGTTCACCGGCGTGGACGACCCCTATGAGGTCCCTTCCAACCCGGAGCTGAGCATCGATACGACCCACATGGCGCCTGCAGAAGCCGCTCAGGAGATCATGCTTTTCCTCAGCAACAGGGGATATATATAATGAACAATCCCACAATCGCCGTAATCGGCCTTGGCTATGTCGGTCTTCCTTTGGCAGTGGCGTTCGGCCGCCATTTCACTACCATCGGGTTCGATATCAAGAAGGAAATCATCGACTGCTTCAGGCGATGCGAGGACCCCATGGGGGAGTTGACCGCCGATGAACTGAAATCCGCAGATAAGCTGATTTATACCACCACGCCGGAGGGCCTTTCAGAAGCCGATTTCATCATCGTTGCAACGCCTACCCCCATTGACATTGCCCGGCAGCCTGAACTCGGCCCGCTCATCTCGGCCACCGAAACAGCAGGGCGGACCCTGAAAAAAGGGGCCATTGTCATATTCGAATCCACGGTTTATCCGGGCCTGACCGAAGAGATCTGCGTTCCGATCCTGGAGAAGTATTCCGGGTTCACCTGGAAGAAGGATTTCAACGTGGGGTATTCGCCAGAGCGAATCAATCCCGGGGACAAGGCCCATACACTCAGCACCATTGTCAAGGTGGTGGCTGGCGATACCTCGGAGACCCTTGAAAAAGTTGCCCGCCTATACGAGACGATTGTTGATGCCGGGGTGTTCCGGACCGCTACCATCAAAGAGGCTGAGGCCGCCAAGGTCATCGAAAACACCCAGCGGGACCTCAACATTGCGTTGATGAACGAGCTTGCGCTCATATTCGACAAGCTGGGTATCGACACCCAGAACGTGCTTTCCGCGGCCGGTTCCAAGTGGAATTTCCTGCCGTTCAGGCCAGGCCTGGTCGGCGGCCACTGCATCGGTGTGGACCCTTATTACCTGACCCACAAGGCGGAAACCCTGGGTTACCATCCCCAGGTGATCCTTGCGGGACGCCGGATCAACGATAACATGGGGAAGTTCATCGCGGAAAAAACCGTCAAACGCATGTGCGGGGCCGGTATCAACATCCGGGACGCCAGGGTGGCCGTTTTCGGGCTCACCTTCAAGGAAAACTGTTCGGACACAAGGAACACCCGCGTCATTGACATTGTGGAAGAGCTGCACAACTACGGCATTGATCCCCTTGTTCACGACCCGCTGGCAGACCCGGCTTCCGCAAGAGATATGTATGGCATCAGTCTGTGCGACATGTCTTCATTGCAGGATCTCGATGCCCTCATACTCGCGGTGGCCCATGACGCCTACCGCAGTATGCAGATTGATGATTTTAAGGCGCTGCTGTCGGAAAACGGCTGCATCATCGACGTCAAGGGCATGCTGGACCCGGAAAGCGTGAAACAGAAAGGCATTCATTTCTGGCGCCTGTGACCGGTCGTCACATCCGCGTGGCGGCCTTGTATGCGGCTGTCTGCCTTCCGATACGTGCTGCAATATCCGCTTTGCCGAGGTTTTCCTCGATGGTCCGCTCAAACGCGCTGCCGATAACCACCCCGTCTGCGGTGCGCGCCACGGCCGCAACGTCATCCGGTGTGGAAATGCCGAACCCCACGCATACCGGCAGATGGGTTATCCGCTTCAACCGTGATACCTGGTCCCCGGATTCGGACGCGTCCAGGCCGTCGCTGCCGGTCACCCCTGTCTTGGAAACCATGTAGATAAACCCGTCTGAAACATCCGCAATATGCTGCATCCTCTCATCCGGTGTGGTGGGGGCCACCAGTCGTATCAGGGGAAGGGGGGCGCCCGTCCATCGTGACGTCATCTCTTCGGATTCCTCCGGCGGCAGGTCGACCACCAGCACCCCGTCCGCGCCCGCTGAAACGAAATCGGTGTAGAACCGTTCGATGCCGTAGGCAAATATGGGGTTGTAATAGGAAAATACGATCACGGGTATATCAACATATTTTTCTCTCAGCGACGTGATCATGTCGCACACTTTTTCAAGGTTCATGCCGCTTTTCAACGCCCGCGCGGAGGAACGCTGGATGACCGGCCCGTCCGCCGTGGGATCGGAAAACGGCACGCCCAGCTCCAGGATATCGATCCCGTTGTCAATCATCGCTGCGATGATTTCAAGGGACTGCGCCGCGTCCGGGTCACCGGCTGTTATAAATCCAACCAGCGCCTTTTCACCAGCGCGTTCAAGCTTTTCAAACGTTTTTTCAATTCGGGTCATGGGTATGTCCGCCTTTCATTTCGCTTTGATTTCATCGACGCCGGCAACGATGCCAAGATCCTTGTCTCCCCTGCCCGAGAGGTTCACAACGATGATGTCTTCCGGCGGGCGCTTTTTTGCCTCGATCATGGCGCAGTAAACGGCATGGCTGCTTTCAAGGGCAGGGATAATGCCTTCCACCCGGCACAGCGTTGAAAAGGCCGCCAGGGCCTCCTCGTCTTTCACGGACATGTAAAAGATGCGACCGAGGTCTTTGAGCAGCGCATGCTCCGGGCCCACCCCGGGATAGTCGAGGCCTGCGGATATGGAGTGGGCTTCCTGGATCTGACCCCATTGGTCCTGCAGCAGGTAGGACTTGGACCCGTGAAGCACCCCGGTGCTCCCCGTCGTGAGTATGGCCGCGTGCCCACCGGTGTCGACGCCTTTTCCGGCGGCCTCGACCCCGACCATGGCCACGGTGTCGTTCAGAAAAGGGTAAAACAACCCCATGGCGTTGCTTCCGCCCCCCACGCACGCGATCAGCAAATCTGGCAGGCGTCCGCACTGGTCCTTGACCTGGGTTCTGGTCTCCTCGCCGATGATCTTCTGGAATGCCCGGACCATTGCAGGGTAGGGGTGAGGGCCGGCGACCGAGCCGATCACGTAAAAAGTGTCCCGGATGGCCGATACCCAGTAGCGCATGGCCTCGTTCATGGCATCCTTGAGGGTTCCGGTGCCGGATTCCACCGGCATGATCTCGGCGCCCAGGAGCTCCATGCGCTTGACGTTGGGGGCCTGCCGCCGGATGTCCTCAACCCCCATGAAGACCTTGCAGGCCATGCCGAAATAGGCCGCGGCCGTGGCAGTCGCCACACCGTGCTGGCCGGCCCCGGTCTCCGCGATAATTTTGGTCTTGCCCATTTTTTTCGCCAGAAGGGCCTGTCCCAGGGTGTTGTTGATCTTGTGGGCGCCCGTGTGCAGCAGGTCCTCCCGTTTCAGGTAAATGGCGGCGCCGCCGAGTTTGTCCGAAAGCCGCCGGGCGCAGTAAAGCGGGGTGGGGCGTCCTGCATAGGTGTTGAGCATGACCGTCAGCTCGGCCTGGAAATCCTTGTCCGGCACAAACCGATCAAAGGCGGCTTCCAGCTCGAGCAAGGCGGGCATCAGGGTTTCGGCCACGTATCGCCCGCCGTAAGGGCCGAAATGCCCTTTTTCGTCCGGGTAATGGCGGTATTGTTGGTGTGTCATCCAAAAATCCTCCCTTTATTTTGTCTGTATGGCAGCGAATGCAGCGCTTGTATGAATGCTTTGATTTTTTGGTAATCTTTTTTCCCGGGTGCGGCCTCGACCCCGGAGCTCACGTCCACGGCTGCGGGCATGGCCGCAGCGACTGCCTCGGCAATGTTTTCCGAAGACAGGCCTCCGGCAAGGACCATGGGATAGCGCGCACCAAAGTCCCGCACCGACCCCCAGTCCCAGGCAAGGGCGTTTCCCCCGGGCAGCCGGCCCCCGGCGCATTCCACCAAGAACGCTATCTCTTGAAAGTTGTCCGCCTCCGCCAGCCCCGGCGCCTTGTTGGTGTAGAGGGCCTTGATCACCCTGAGGCCCGATTCCCTGAGACGGCTTGCCAGCCCGGGGCTTTCCTTTCCGTGGAGTTGAATTCCGGTCAATCCGCAGTGTTTTGCCTTTTCCATGATCCCTTCAAATGTTTCGTCCACAAAAACACCGATACGCGCAACATCGGCCCGCAGCACCGAACAGATGTCAGCGGCACGGTTGATATCCACACAGCGCGGGCTTTTGGGATAAAAGACCAGCCCCACCGCATCGGCCCCTAAAGATGCGCACGCCAGCGCGTCCTCCACCACGGTGATGCCGCAGATCTTGACTTCCGGTGCCGTCGGTTGCCGTGGCGGTGCATTTCCCGGTCCGGTCATGTGTTTTCGTTCTCCTTTCACCCCTACAGCATCCCCGGCATAGATTTTGATCGAAATCGAAATCGGTATCGTTATCGGCATTTTTTGGAACGCCCCCCAGGGGACAGACTTCCAGTCTGTCTCCCGGTTCGAAGCCCCTGCCTCCAGGGGACAGACTTCCAGTCTGTCTCCCGGTTCGAAGCCCCTGCCTCCAGGGGACAGACTTCCAGTCTGTCTCCCGGGTCGAAGTCAGCGCTTCAATCGCCTGGCGGATTCAGTTCGTTCGACCCCGATACCGACCCCGACCCGACCCTGAGAAAAAACAAAACCGGAATCCCCGCAAACCGGCTCATGCCTTGATGCCAACAAGACTCCTCAAAAAGGATTCCGGGTCTTCCGCCCGCATGAGGCTTTCCCCCACAAGGAAGCTATAAATCCCCGCTTCCAGTCCGGCCTCGATGTCTTCTCTGCATGAGACCCCGCTGGCCGCCACGGGGACCATGTCCTTGCCGAGCTGTTGCGCCATGCGCCGCGCCCGGGACACATCGGTATCAAAGGAATCCAGGTTCCGGTTGTTGATACCGATCAGGCGGGCCCCCACAGCCGCGGCCGCCTCCAGCTCGCACTCATCAAAGATTTCGACGAGGGTGTCCATTCCCAGCTGGGATGCAAGCGCCAGGTACCGGCCCAGCCGCTCCTGGTCCAGAATCCGGACAATCAGCAGGATGGCGTCCGCCCCCATGGCGGCGGATTCATATACCTGGTATTCGTCGATGATAAAGTCCTTGCGCAGCACGGGCAGGCTTTGCGCACTTCGGGCGGTTTTCAGGTCTTGGGGGCCGCCTTTGAAAAAATCGGTTTCCGTCAGCACGGAAATGGCTGCCGCACCGCCGTTTTCATATGCCGCAGCATACACCGCCGCGTCCGCATCCTTGCAGATGATTCCTTTTGAAGGGGAAGCCCGCTTGATCTCTGCGATAATGGCGACCCGTTCATGGCCTGCCGCCGTGAGCGACCCTGAAAAATTTCTGGAATCGGTTCTGGCTTGTGCGGCTTTTTTCAGTTTGGGTAAGGGCGTGAGTTTCGAGGCCGCAGCGACCTGGAACCTTTTTGCTTCCACTATTTGTTTTAAAAAATTCATCGGGTATTCGCCTCATTGTCCCCATTATAGCGTCGTCCCTTCAGGACTCACGGATTAAAATGCTATGTTTATTGACCGGTGGTTGAAACCACCGGCTACAGGACATCACCCCTGCCGGGGTGGATGCGTCCGATATGTGCGGGACTCAGGCTACGGCCCAGCCCTACTTGGCGACGGATCGCATTCCCCGGAGGGGAAAAAGTTTATAGCCGGTGGTTTCAACCACCGGTAACGGGGCAATACCCCTACACATCAAGTCCCGAAGGGACGGCATCAAACGCGGCAATGCCGCCGTCAGCCGTTTTCACGGGTGAATTCGATCAGCTTTTCGAGCTTGTTGCGGGCCGCACCGGAATCAATGGATTCTTCTGCGATTTTGATCCCTGTCTGGATATTTTCGGCACGCCCGGCTATCGCCAGGGCTGCGCCTGCGTTAATCAGGACGATGTCGCGCGGGGCCCCTTTTTCGCCGGCAAGCACCGCGCGCGTAATACCGGCGTTGACATGGGGATCGCCGCCCTGAATGGCTTCGGGATTTGCCCGGCTGCCGAAAAAGGTTTCCGGTGAGATGTCATAGGTCGTCAGCCGGTTGTCTTTTAACTCGGTGACACGGGTAGGGGCGCATATGCTGATTTCATCAAGCCCGTCATGCCCGTGTACCACCATGGCCCTTTTGGCCCCCAGGAGCTTGAGCGCCGATGCGAACATCTCTGTGAGCTGGGGGGAATAAACGCCAAGGAGCTGACAGTTGGCCGCCGCAGGGTTGGTCAGGGGGCCCAGCATATTGAAAATGCTTTTCAAGCCAATCTGCTTTCTGGCATTGGCCGCGTATTTCATGGCCCCGTGAAAACGCGGGGCGAACATGAACCCGATCCCGGTTTCGGCGATGCATTCCTCGACGATTTCAGGGTCTATGTCGATTTTCACGCTCAGGGCTTCGAGCAGGTCCGCGCTGCCGCACTGGCTGGAAACGGAGCGGTTGCCATGCTTGGCGACGGTTACGCCGGCGCCGGCGACCACGAAAGCCGTGGTCGTTGAAATATTGAAGGTGTTGGCGCCGTCGCCGCCCGTGCCGCAGGTGTCGATCAC
>SKZX01000025.1 GCA_007127175.1 Desulfobacterales bacterium | reverse complement strand
TTTTTTCCGCAAGGGCTTTCATCTGAAGGGTGAAAACACCGTCCCATGCACCCCGGAAAACAGGGGAAAACCGGACGCTTTCGGCCTGGGAAGATTGCGGCGCTGAAAAGTAAGAGGGCCTTGCGCCCTTGATCAAGTCTTTCATGCTCAAGACGCCGATGAAGTCGTTTCTTTCGTTAAAGACCAGCAACGCACGGTGTCCGGACTCCCGGATCCGGCTGCTGGAAACAAGCTCGTCAAGGGAGCTCAACAGTTTCCGGACGGCTTCCCGCACGGTGGCGTTGACGGATATGGACGAATAATTCTCGATGCTGGTCATGATATCCCGGACCTTTTTTTCGATCCGGTCCGCGCCCGATTGCCTGACGCTGTGGGCTTCATTGATTTTCATTGCCAGGATATCAATGTCGCATGGCTTGGCGAGATAGTCGAAAGCGGCGAGCTTCCTGGAGTTTTCCGCCGAATCCGGGGTTCCATGGCCGGTCAGCATGATCACCTGGGTCTCGGGGGCGATCTTTTTGATTTCCGCCAGGGCTTCATGCCCGTCCATGCCCGCCATTTTAACGTCCAGGACGACCACGTCCTGGGGTGATTGCTGAATGATCTCGATGGCCTCTTCGCCGCTTGCAGCGATGGTGGTGTCAAAGCCTTTCCGGGTCAGAAGCGACGCGGTTGTCTGCCTGAACCTGGGCTCGTCATCCACCATCAGTACTTTTATTTTCTGGGTCATGATCTGTTTCTCCTTGTCTGAAATCGTTGACTGCGGGTTGCTGTTTGTCCTTTTCGCTTGCCGAATGCCGATTCCTCCTTATGCGTGGTGACATGTTGGTTGCCATATGTGCGTTCTTCCCCGGGACCATACGACCTTTCGGCCGACCCCCGGCAGTTCAGCGCCGGGTGCATGGGCACGCATTGCTTTTGAAGTTGGTCTGGCAAAATTCATGCCATTGGGGGCTTTATTGTCGACATATTTTCAGGTGGGCAGGTATATAGCCCAACCGAGGAGAAAGAATGCAAACCGAGCGAGTTAAAATGCCTTGAGATTATTGCCCGCAGCAAGTATCATTTCGATATATAAACAAAGCCCTGCGTGGCAGGCTGATATTGTGTTCATCTGGAAAACGGGCCGCTGCATAAGGTCAAATGGCTGGCGCAGGCTGCCTTGTTGCTCAATTTAACTATATATTTTGCATTGGGGGAAATATGGCGCACACGCAAGACCCTGCCGTCTTAAGCCGCATCAAGCTGCTTCTGGTCGATGATGAGGACAGGTTCAGAACGACCCTGGCCAAACGGTTGGCTGAAAAGGGGGTTGCCGCGGACGCAGCCGCCAGCGGCATTGACGCCTTGAAGATCGTCAAGCAGCATCCGGTGGACGTGATTGTGCTGGATATCAAGATGCCTGAAATGGATGGGATCGAGACCTTGCGGCAGGTCAAAAAAATGGACCCGGAGATCGAGATAATTCTGCTGACCGGCCATGCCAATATCGAGTCCGCAGTGGAAGGGATGCGCCTTGGCGCTTTTGATTATCTCATGAAGCCTTGCGACATTGAACAGCTTATTGAGAAAATCGTGTCAGCCTGGGAAACCCGGACTGCCAGGCAGGAAAAAGCCATGAAGAACGGTATCCGGAAAAAAATGGCGCATTGGCAGAAGCACTGGAGCCGCTCATCATGAAGCGCCCCCATCCGGCGCAGGGATTGTGAATCCCCGCACCGGGGGGCATGGCTGCCGCTTCATCCGGTTAAATAAACCCCAGCAGCGGCCAGTAAAACAGCACCGCGAGCGTGGAGATCAGCAGGAGTAACAGGCACCATGGAACGGCGACTTTTATGAACTCGACTTGTGTGAAATACCCGGAGCTGTAAGCAATGATGGTCGGCGGACAGCCGATGACCAGCATGATGAAAGACGTTGAAATGGGGGCCAGCAACGCCACGGTCGTGGGGGACAGGCCCATCATTTCCGACATGGGCAGGGTAATGGGGAGCGTCAAGGCTACCGCCGCGGAATTGCTCATCAGGCTGGACAGGAACGAACCGAAAAGACCGATCCCGTAGAATGTCACAAAGGCGCTTCGATCCGTAAGCAGGGGCAGAAAGGATTCCGCAAGGAACATGCCGGCCCCCGTCTGCAGCATGGCCATGCCCAACGACACCCCGGCGCCGAACACGATCCACGATTCCCATGGAAATTTGTCGCATATGGTCTTGAACGACACCCAGCCCGGTGCGCAGAACCCGATCATGGCCAGAACCGCGGGAACACTGACGTGCCATCCCGTGATGTCCCCCATGAACCATACAACAAAAGTCAATACAAAAACGACGAGTACGCCCTTTTCCCGTGTCTCCATGGGGCCCGGGTATTCCAGCCGGACCCCTTCAAGTTCTTTTTCCGCAGGGCGGAACAGTACCCAGAGGATCGCCCAGGTGGCAAAGGCGGTGACAATGGCTATGGGGAACTGGATAACGAGGTATTTCAGAAAACTGATATAAATGGCCCCTTCTGAGTATTGATAGAGGATTTCAAGGGCCAGGGGGTTTCGCCCGCCGCCCAGCAGGGTGCCGAATCCCCCTGCGGAAGCCGCCATTGGTATGAGGATGATAAAAAATTTTGGCAGTTTGTGTCCATCTCCCGGGTTCAGCCCCATCCCCATGAAAACCGGTACAAAAGCAAAAACCATGATCACGGTGACGGTTGCATCGTGAAACACGGTGGCCATGAGGGTGCAGCCGACCGCCAGAATAAAGCTGAGCCGCTTGACCCGCGTTCCAGCGAATTTCAGCAGGTAATACATGATCCGCCGGGCAAGGCCCACCTCGTTCAAGACCACGCCGAACATGATGATCATGAGCACGAACATGACGGCCGAGTTGGCATAGGGGGTCCAGGCGTCGTTGCGTCCGACGATATTGAACATGATCATCCCGCCGCCCACAAAAAGCGCGGTGATCCCGATGGGGATCGCTTCCGTGACCCACAGGATGATTACCGTTGTCAACAAGGCAAGAAGCCGGTGCCCTTCCGGGGTAAGGTTGTCCGGTGTTGGCAGCGCCCAGACAATAATGCCAAGTATGACGGCAATGGCACTTTTAATGAGGATTGATTTACCGGACTGCATCGCATTGTTGCTTTCCGGATGCTCATCGATCAGTGCATCTTCATGCAGGGTTGGTTGCGTACCGCTCATTTCATAGATCCTCCATCAGGTTGATGACCGCACCACGTTTCATAATGCCAACAAATCCAAATTTTTAGTCATTTGCCACCGTAAAAAACTTTTATGAAGCGCTCATTGAATGAGCAGATTTTTTTTGGGGGGGTCCCCTTATGGGTATGCCATTTGTGTCATTTGTGTCATTTGTGGCCAATGCAAAAATTGCGCCGAAACGTGCATGGTTGCAAGGTTGGCGCAAAAAAATACGGACCGCACTAATGCTCTATGATTATTTGCTCCAACAAAAGCAACAAAAATTTTGGCGGCTTTGTAGAAAAGCAAAAAATCAGCGCTGGTAGCAATTTTTGACGTTTCCCGCCACGCCAGCGGCGGGAGTAGGCGTAT
>SKZX01000047.1 GCA_007127175.1 Desulfobacterales bacterium | reverse complement strand
TCGCTGGATATGATTTTCTCGGCTGCCAGGAATTTGAAAAACCCCCTCAATGTGACCAGGTGGCGGGCACGGGAACGGATGTCCAGGCCGTCATCTCTCAAATCGATAAGGTATTTCAGGATAGCGACCGTATCCGCACCGTTGATGGTCTTGATTTTTTTTGAAACGAGAAAACCGTAAAAACGCTGAAGATCGGTGCTGTAGGACGTCAGGGTGGCGCTGGCTAGCCCTTTTTCAACAAGGAGGAAGTTGATGTAGCGGTCGATAAGGGCGTCTATGCGGGTGTTTGTTTCGGCAGGCATGCGTTTTAGAGCCTCACCGGGAGTTGATTGAGCACCTCCGCACCGTCGGCGCGGACCACAACCATGTTTTCTAAACGGACCCCGCCCCAATCCGGTATATACACCCCTGGTTCAATGGTGAACACCATGTTTTCTTCAATGCGCGTGTTTCGCTCGGCCACCGGGCTGAGCGAGGGCTGCTCATGAATGGCAAGGCCGACCCCGTGGCCCAGGCCGTGGCCGAAATACCGGTCCAGTCCCTTGTCTTTGAGGACGTTGCGCGCAGCCGCGTCGATGTCCATGGTGTATGCCCCCGGCCGGACCGCTTCAATGGCTTTCTGCTGGGCATCGTAGACTGCATTGAATATGGTTTCAAACTGCGCGTCGGGTTTGCCCGGCACAATGGTCCGGGAGATGTCGCTGCAATACCCGTTGAGCCGTGCACCCCAGTCAAAAAGCAGGGGTTTTCCGGTTTGTATGGCATCCTGCCCGGGTGTTGCGTGGGGAAGGGCGGCATTGGCACCGGATGCCACGATAACCGGAAAGGAGACCGACTGGGCGCCGGTCTCCCGCATTTGTTTTTCAAGCGCCCATGCCGCATCAATTTCCATCATGCCCGCTGAAAGGGTTTCAAGCACATCAGTGAACGCTTTTTCAGCAAGCATAAGGGCGCTTTTGATGGCCTGGATTTCCGATTCGCTTTTAATAGCCCGAAATTTCTCTACAGCATCCGTATTGCCGACAAGGTCGACGGCCATCCCGGCTTTTTGTATTTCATTCTGGAGCGCGTCAAACAGTTCACAGGATATTCTGCGTTTTTCATAGCCCAGGTGGATGGTCCCGTTGGCCTGAATTTCTGCAAGCACCCCGGGCAGCTCTTTTGAGAGCCCTTTGGTATAGGTGACAATGTTGAAATGCGGGCACTCGCGCTGCGCCTGCAGGGTATATCGGGAATCGGTCAGCAGGTACACATCATTGCGGGCAATCAGCAGCGCGCCGGCTGACTCGTCAAAGCCGCCGTCTTCACCGGTAAAACTGCTGACGTACCGTCGGTTTTCAGCGATCAGCACCAGCTGGGCGTCAAGTTCGGACGCGGATATGGCGCTCTGGACTGTTTCGACCCGGTTTTCTTTAACGTCATTCATTGGGTTATGACCTGTATCATAATGTTTTTATTGTGTTTATGATTCTATAAAGTTGGGGCGATAAGGCTTTGGAAAAAGTTCAGGATCCGGATGACAATACATGGCTGTCCAGGACAAAGCAGTCAAACCGGCCCGAAAAAATGAGGTCTTCCCCGCGGGAAACCGTTGTTTCAACCGTATGCTTCCGTTTGGCGATTTCAATGACCCGGGCCTCGGCAGTGAGTGTTTCACCCGGCCGGACCGGCTTTAAAAAGCGGACGTCAGCAGCCCCCAGCACCACGTTGGGATGGTTGACAGCCACCATGGCCGCATGATCGGCAAGGCCGAAAACAAAGCCGCCGTGCACGAGACCGGCTTCGTCCACGGTCATTTGGGTGGTCATCGTCATGCGGACCCGGGCATAATTGTCCTCGATGGCCTCTGGGGTTCCGCAAAGGGATTGATCAATATCCGTGTGTGTTTTAATGTCCATTGGCCCATCCTGTTTGATATCGGATATTGAGTTTTTCTCAGATTTACCATAGACAGGCTTTTCGGGTATATAAAAAAGATGAAAGTGAGTTGCCAACCATGGAAAACAATGCGGTTCTTCCCCTGAGCCCGGCCGATGAGACATTGGTCATCCGACACAGGGAAATTATTACGACGCCGGTCACTGTCCGGCTGGTTTACACGGACGACGAAGCAGGCTCCCTGATGCACGGGTTTTGCATGCATCTCGAAAAGCTGCTGCCCAATATCACCGTGAAACGGGAGGCGGCCGACGACGAACCGCCGGGTATTCATGTAAGGGACAACATTCATTTCATGATGGTTCCCAAGGGCGCGCTTCTGGAATTTTTTCTGCTCACGCTGCTCGGCAATGACGCGCTGGCCGGCCAGGACATGGGCATGGATGCCGGCCAGGTGAGTGGGCGGATTGTGCTGCCTGCGCATCTGAAAATGTATATTGCTGAAAATTGCCCGTTTTGCAAACAAACGATTCCCAAAGGGTTGTTCCTGGCTGGGGCTGCGCCGGCACATATTGATCTGCGGCTGGTCGATGCCATGATGTTCACGGCGTTTGCGGAAACGGACAAGGTCCGCTCAGTTCCCGTCACGCTCCTGGACAACACCTTCCGATGGAACGGTGATTTTAATATTACCGAAGTGGTTGACACGATTGCATCCCGGGACCCGATGAAGCTGGGCTATGAAACGCTCAAAAAAATGATTACAGATGGCGACGCCGAGGGTGTTGCCGCCCTGATGCACCGGTTCAACACGGTTATTCCGGCGTTTACAGAGATGCTGGTGGCGGAAAAATGGCCTGAGCGCCTGGGCGCCATGGTGGCATTCGAATACCTGGCTGAAACAGACCCCATTCTTGCCGAATCGGCGTTGAATGTGCTCTGGGAGTCATTTGACGCCCTGGAGCCAGCAATCATGGGGGATGTGCTTCACCTTGTCGGGGTGTTGAATCAGGCCGGGCAGGCCGGGCAGGCAGCGCGGTTGCAGGCGGTTCTGGCCGGGCCGTATCCCCAATCCGTGAAAGCTGTGGCAAGGGAGATTGCCGATGGGATGAGAGGGTTTTAAAGGACTTTTGAGTATGCTTAATCCCCGGAGGGGCTTGGGCATATGTCTGGTGTTGATTGGCCCTGGAGGGGCATTAGGTTGTAGCCGGTGGTTTCAACCACCGGTATGGGCAGGGCATATAAAACAAGGAGTCCTGAAGGGACGACATGCAGTTTGTGTCGTCCCTTCAGGACTCAGGGTTTATTGGGTCAATCATTTACCGGTGGTTGAAACCACCGGCTATAATATGTATCCCCTCCGGGGATGCCCTGCGTTACCTGCATTGATGGAAAATATCGTATTGCATATGACATTGAATAACCCTGTATGAGCGTATTCCTGGTGTTGATTGGCCCCGGAGGGGTATGGGCGTATGTCTGGTGTGGATTGGCCCCGGAGGAGCTTGGGCATATGTCTGGTGTTGATATGCCCTGGAGGGGCATTAGGTTGTAGCCGGTGGTTTCAACCACCGGTATGGCATGGGCATTTAAAACACAGAGTCCTGAAGGGACGACATGCAGTTTGTGTCGTCCCTTCAGGACTCAGGGTTTATTGGGTCAATCATTTACCGGTGGTTGAAACCACCGGCTATA
>SKZX01000369.1 GCA_007127175.1 Desulfobacterales bacterium | reverse complement strand
TGGAAAGGTGAAGATGGGTTTCTTTTTAAGAAAAAAGATGAAGATGTCAGTTACATTCTACGCAGTGTATCAAAAACTGACACTAAGTACATTGTAATTGAATCAAATAACTTGAAAGGGCAACTATATAATATAAATCTCAGTGATCACAAGAAGCATTCACATAAAGGAAGTTATTCCATAATAACGGAATCTTATGTTATGACTTCAGGCAAGGGGAAGGTTAAAGCTTCATTAGTGAAAGAATACTTTCGAAAGATTGGTATAAAAACGAATGAGATTACTAAAATTAGTGATGCAAACCCAAATTGGCAGAAAACAACTATTGATTTATTAAACTGGGGAATAATCAGAGAAAAGGTAAAAAAAGGACTAAAAAACCAAAATGCTTCAAGTGAGGGGAAAGGCGTCGATGAGCCTTTAATAGCCAACAGTCCAAACCATAATAACAAGACTGAATCCCTTAATCAAATCCTTTTCGGTCCTCCTGGCACAGGGAAAACATATAATGTGGTACCCTATGCTCTAAATATCATCAATGGATTTGAGTTAAAGGATACTTATTCACAGGACGAATGGGAAAGCTTAAAACAGCAATTTGATGATTTGAGGGATGAGGGCAGGATTGAATTTGTCACCTTCCACCAATCCATGAATTACGAGGATTTTGTGGAAGGAATAAAACCCAAAATGGATGAAACCTCTACTGAAACAGGTGAGAAAACGGAACAGCTGCAATATGAAATCGTTGATGGTGTATTTAAAAGAATTGCTGACAGGGCAGCAGCTAATGAAAAGATTAGCCGGCAGCGCGATAACTACATGATGCCCAGTGATGTCTTGTCAAGAATTGATATGGTTGACTTTGGAAAATTTCGTTTTGAGTATTGGATGCGAGGGAATGAAGTGTATGAATATTGCATGTCAAATAATTGCATCTGTATTCCATATGAGATTGATTATGACTTTTCTGATTGTAATGACGAAAAGCAGACGGAAAAGATTCTTGTGGAAAAAGATTTTGGTTGGCATGAGAAAGTGGGTATAAAGACCATTAAACATTGGCTGAAAGATAAGGATATCGTTTTTGTAACGAGTGTGGGCAAAAACATTGTTAAAGGGATAGCACAGATTAATGGGGATTACTATTATGATCCTGAAAGTCCTTTTTCTTATTCACATTTCAGAAGGGTAAAGTGGCTCATGACAGATATAAGTATTCCGGTGGAAAGTATTTACACAACCCAGTTTTCTTCGTATGCTGCATCGTTGCTATACCGGCATAATGTCCGCAAAGAATTTTTTAAAAATCAGGATAAACGCGAAAACCTTAAGTATGTTTTGATAATTGATGAAATTAACCGTGGAAATATTGCTGCCATATTTGGAGAATTAATCACTTTACTGGAGCCTTCAAAAAGGATTGGGGGACCCGAACATTTTAAAATAAAACTACCGTATTCAAAATCAGACTTTGAAGTGCCTTCCAATTTATACATTGTTGGAACGATGAATACAGCCGACCGCAGTGTTGAAGCATTAGATACAGCTCTTCGCAGGAGATTTTGTTTTGTAGAAATGCCGCCACTCTACGATTTCCCCGCCCTTGACTATGAAATAGGAGGGATTAATGCCTTTGATCTTTTGAAAACAATAAACATCAGAATTGAAAAGCTTTTAGATAAAGATCACTTGATTGGACATTCCTATTTCATTAAAAATCAAAAGGATGAACCTGAGTCAAAATTATTGAATGCTTTTTATAAAAACATAATTCCTCTATTGCAGGAATATTTTTATGGCGATTATGGGAAAATCGGCCTGGTGCTGGGCGAAGGATTCGTGAACCTGACAGAAAGAAATGATTCCGGGGATGTATTTGCTGAATTTACAACCGAAAGTAGTGCTGATTATGAGGATAAACAAATATATCGTATCATTGACTACCGAATTGAAAATCAAGGATATAAACTAAAAATGAAGGAATTGCCTGAGGTAGAGATGACTTTTTCAAAAGCGATCAAGCTTCTTATGAGACAACCAATTGAATAAGATCAGAAATCATATCACGGTGTTTGAGCACGAAACCCTTCGATTTGATAAGGGCGAGAAGCGAATTTCAAAGGAACAATTAATCGCACTTCAAAGGTATCATGGAGAGGGAGTGCCATACTTTAGCCTTTGCCACAATGGCGTTAAGTTTAATGAATATGTAGGCGCAATTCAGATTGGGAACACATTGATTGAGGTTTTACCCAAAACCGATAAAGAGCAAGATGATGAAAATATATGGCGGGGTGTCCTTATCGGGATATTAAAAGTCGTGCATCGATTCAATATAAAATCAACCAGTGCCAGTCTCCTGAAAATAAAGCCCAATACCATCCTTGATCTGTATTTTGAATTATTTGTTAAAGAATTGGAATATCTATTGCACAACGGTTTATGCAAACAATACAGGAAAAAAGAAGGAAATGTGCTGGCATTGAAAGGCAATTTGCAATTTGGCGCCCATATTCAGAAGAATCTTATTCATAAAGAACGTTTTTTTGTCAGGCATACTGCATTCGACTTCGAGCATAAGTTACATTTCATTCTATACAAAACCCTTCGCCTGATAAAAAAGATAAATACCAATGCCGAATTGCACAGCCGTATCGCTGCATTGTTGCTACATTTTCCTGAAATGCCGGACATCAAGGTAACGTCTTCATCTTTTGACAATATTATCCTAAATAGAAAAACCCAAATCTATGAGCGTTCCCTGGAAATAGCCCGCTTGCTTCTTTTAAAGTACCATCCTGATGTCTTTAAAGGAAAGAATAATGTACTTGCATTAATGTTTGATATGAATCAGCTGTGGGAACAGTTTGTTTTTCAAAGCCTGAAAAAAGAGATGAATGGTGATGTGATTGTTAAAAAGCAACAATCCCGGTATTTCTGGAAGCCCGAAGGGAGAAAGCGAAGATCAATCCAACCTGATATAAATATTATCGCAGGAAATAATACCTACGTGTTGGATACCAAATGGAAAGCAATCCGGAACAAACCGGCTATCGAAGATATCAGGCAAATGTATGCTTATAACCATTATTTTCGGGCAAACAAAGTTGCATTGGTATTTCCTGGTAGTTTTGATGATTCACCGGGTGATTTTATTGATATTGATAATCAGCGTAAAGCTTCCGGATATAAATGCGGATTGTTGTTTATAAAACCTAACTACAATATCAGGGATTGGCAGAAGGAGATTTCGAAAAAAATAACAGATTGGATTATAGCGGATATGGTTCATTAATATTCCCTTAATTTGATAGCTAACTAAGATTAAATATCAGGGCATTGTAAAATACGGAAATTTCAAAAAGTGTGGAGCATTTCATAGGACAACTTACTGATCAGCAAAGGATCAAACTCATAGAGTTTTTGGAATCCATGACGTCGGACAATTGGAAAATAAAAACAGATTTATCAAAATTTGCCGGATCAATTGATCAGGATGATCTTGAATTGATGAAGCAAGCCATCGCAGATGGGTGCGAAAAAATTGATACAATATTATGAACAAACAAGACATAACAGAAACGATCA
>SKZX01000115.1 GCA_007127175.1 Desulfobacterales bacterium | reverse complement strand
GTGTATCCTGTTGGCAGCAATCAGGGCGTCAATGTCAACGTCCGGATAATCGCCGCCACCCAGCGTCCCCTGGAGCAGTTGGTCCGGGATGGCGGTTTCAGAAGCGATTTTTTATTTCGACTCAGCGGGATCCGGTTGCAGCTCCCGCCGCTTCGTGAAAGGGAAGGGGATGTCCGCCTGCTGCTGGAGCACATGCTTGATACTTTTTCCAGGCAATGCAAGAAAAACGTTAAAGTGCTTTCGCCAGAGGCCTTAAGCCTTCTGATGGGGTATACCTTTCCCGGCAATGTCCGGGAGTTGAAAAATATAGTTGAATACGCGGTGAGCGTATGCCGGTCCGATACCATACAGGCGCATGACCTGCCGGATTATCTGGCCGTGGACGATTTCCGGCTCGACCAGCCCGGCGGTTTTTCCATGGCTGCCGGCAACTCAATGAAAAACATTGTGCCCGATGCACGGGGCACCTGGATGGATACTGAAAAAAAGATGATTCTCGAGGCCCTTGTGGCTGCAAAAGGTAAAAAAAGCCAGGCTGCGGAGATCCTTCGGTGGGGCCGATCAACCCTTTGGCGCAAAATGAAAAAATACGGATTGGAATGAACCATGGCATCATTGTCTCCAGGCAACCGGAAAGCCCTGGCAACCGTTCATGATCATCATGTGTCCCCCCGGTTTGACATGACCCTGGAGGTCGTGATTGCTGAAAAGGGGCCGGATGGGGAAGTCGTGGATGAAAAACATTTCCTGCTGCCGGAGCCTTCGGCGGAAGAAATATGCACCATTATACAGAATGAGCGCATCCATGACGTCATTTGCGGGGGTATCGAGGACGCGTATTGTCAATACCTGGAGTGGAAAAAGGTCAAGGTTTACTATAATGTCATCGGCCCTGTTGATCAAGTGATCAGAAAGTGGCGCCGCGACAGTCTTTCCAGTGATATGATTTTTCGCACGGATAAACCCGTTTGATTCAATTGGAGCAATTCGAAAATGACATTCAAGTCTCCGGATGATGCCGTTTTCCGGAAAAAATACAATTATTTTAAAAGCCTTCTGGCCAATAACAACCAGGCGCTTGCCCTGATCAACGACTTGGAGAATATCGTTCTTGAGCATAAACCCTTTGATTATGATGATGTTCTCCGGCAATGCGAGCAGCTTGTTAAAACGGTTTATGAGATTGTCGAAGATGTCAATGCCGTTTCCAGGGGGAAATTCGAGGACTTGTTCGTGGCGGCTGAAAGAATCGGGGTATCCGTCCTCAGGGAGTTTACGCATCGTAAAAGGATTGAAAAAACGACATGGACGCACCCCCTGGCAAGCCTGAGCCATGAAAACAAGTCCCAGGTGGGAAACAAGGCCGCCAATCTGGCGGAGATATCCAACCGGGCGAACCTTCCCACACCCCGGGGTTTTTCAATTACCGCGTTTGCCTGCCACCATTTCTTCAAGGCCTCAGGCCTTTACGAATTGATCCGGGAGGAAATGAAAGGCCTTGATGTCAAGGACGGCGAGAGCCTTGAAAACACATGTTCCCGGATTCAGAAGATGGTCATGGATGCCCCGCTCCCGGACGGGGTACACAACGCTATTCAAAAAGAGCTCAAAACCCTGACGGATGAGTTCGGCGACCATATCCGGATGGCCGTTCGCAGCAGCGCCACGGGTGAGGACTCTCAACATGCATCGTTTGCGGGCCAGCATAGTTCTGTCCTCAACGTGCTGCCCCGTGACATTTTACGTGCCTACAAGGAAGTTGTTGCCAGCACTTTCAATCCGAGGGCTGTTTTTTACCGCAGAAAAAAAGGTTACCGGGACCTTGACGTGTTGATGAGCGTCCTGTGCCTGATGATGATCGACGCCCGTGCCAGCGGGTGCCTGTATACCATCGACCCCAGTGACCCGATGAATGATGACATATTCATCAATGCGAACTGGGGTTTGGGGGTCAGCGTGGTTGACGGTTCAGTGCCGACGGACTACTGGCAGATTTCAAAGGAGAGCCGGCGCGTCGTCATTCAGGATATTCCCGTAAAAATAGAGATGCATGTGATGCGCGGCGAATATGGGCTGACCAAAGTCCCCGTGCCCCCGGAAAAGCAGAAAGAACCCTGCCTGTCAGCCGAAGAACTAAAACGGCTCGTGGAATACGGTATAAAACTGGAAAACCATTTCGGCGAACCGCTGGATGTTGAATGGGCTGTTGACCAGGCCGGGGAAATGTTTGTGCTCCAGGCAAGGCCCCTGCAGCGCGTCAAACAGTCAGGTAAAGCAGATTGCCAGCATGAAAACATTGATGACCACGCCCATGAAATGCTCATGAGCGCCGGTATGACCGCTTCCCCGGGGAGCGCCTGGGGCCCGGCATATATTCTTGAAGAAGAAAACGGTCTTTCCGACGTGCCGCAAGGATCTGTTCTGGTCACCCGGCAGACATCCCCTGACTATGTTGCCGCAATGTCCAGAATTTGCGGTATTATTACAGATGTGGGCAGTGTGACCGGCCACATGGCATCGGTTGCCAGGGAATTCGGCATCCCTGCCCTGGTTGGAACGGGGATCGGCACAGCTACATTAAAACCGGGCGAAATCATCACGCTGGACGCCTCCCGCCGGCATGTTTTCAGGGGGAAGGTTGAAAGTGTCCTGAACAAGAGACCCCCGGTGAACCTCATGAAAGACAGCCCCGTTTTCAAGCTGGTCCGGCAGGTCCTGAAAAAAATTATTCCACTGCATTTGATTGACCCGAATTCGGATAATTTTTCCCCGCGGGGTTGCCTGACGCTTCATGACATTGTGCGCTTCGCCCATGAGATGGCCATGCGCGAGATGTTCATGATCGGGGAGGATGTAAAGGAGGACCAGGGCCAGTACATGTCCATTATGCTCAACACGTCTCTGCCCCTCAATATATATGTCCTCGACCTGGGCGGGGGGATCAGGGGCCGGGCCGGCGGGGCTTCGGTGACCCATGATGACATTGTGTCCATTCCATTTAATGCGCTGTTGAAAGGGATGTCCCACAGGGACGTGAGATGGACAGGGCACAGGCCTGTCATCCCCAATGCCGGCCCCGGCATTTCTGAAAGTGACGATCAGGCAGCGCCGGAGCATCCGGGAGTGCCGCACTATGCCATTATCTCGGACGAATACGTCAATTTCAGCCTGAAACTGGGGTATAATTTCGTCACCATTGACGCTTTCTGCTCAAACCGGGTGAATGACAATTACATTAAACTGTCCTTCAAAGGGGGCGCGGCCGATATCGGGCGGCGGAAACGTCGCGCGGGTCTTGTGGAGGGGGTTCTCAGGAAGCTCGGGTTCAAGGTGGAGGCCAAGGTGGATATGCTTTTTGCGGAAATGAAAAAGTACGATCTTCACAGAACCCAGGAGAAACTGGATATTATCGGGCGCTTGCTGGGGTCTGTCCGCTTCCTGGACGTGGTCCTGACCGATGACGGGCAGCTCGCCTGGTATGTGGACGAGTTTTTGCGCGGGAATTACGCGTTCAAAGGCAATTAGAAACCGGTTTTGAGAGGGGTCCTTGAAGGCCCGGTCCCGGGTCTCAAAGATCATTCATTTTCGGTGTC
>SKZX01000408.1 GCA_007127175.1 Desulfobacterales bacterium | reverse complement strand
TTGGTTCCCTCCTTCATTGAATAAGGCTTTTTTGGCCTTCTTATTCTAACATCGTTTGGGACCAAAATGGTATTTACAAAGTCGTTTGAAACCGACTTTTACGAAACTATCAATGTGGGAAGGTGGCTGAAAAAATGCGGTGCGAAAGGCAAACCCCTGCGGTTTTAATTCACTTATCAGGTAACGGGAATACATCGATGAAACGGTCTTTTGTCTTTTTTATATCTATTGCCATATCGGTGCTGCTTGTGTTTCCTGCGTGCGGCCCGAAAACGCCCACCCAGCAGAACCGGCAGCAGGCGGAAGCAATCAGGGAGTTGGGCGAGGCCTACATGGCCGAGGGTAATTATACCATGGCCTTAAGGGAGCTGCTGCGGGCCGAGCAGCTCAATCCCAATGACCCCTATCTGCAGAACAGCTTAGGCCTCACCTACATGGCCAGGGGCAGGCACCAGTCCGCTGTGGATCATTTTAAACGGGCGATCGCGCTGAACCCTGGCTATTCTCCTGCAAAGAACAACCTGGGCTCGGCGTATGTCGCCCTTGAGGACTGGGACAAGGCCATTGAGAGCTTCGAGGCGGTCAAGGACGACCTGCTTTACGCAACCCCCTTTTTCCCATTGAGCAACCTGGGTTATGTTTACTACCGCAAAGGGGAGTATGAAAAAGCGCGCGCGTATTACCGGGAAGCCCTCGCCATGGAGCGCCGTTTTCCAAGGGCTCTTCATGGCCTGGGGCTTGTGTCGCTGGCAACGGGAGACGTGGATGATGCCATCCATCGCCTGAAGGAGGCCGTTGATACGGCACCGAATGCGGCAAATATACACCTGGACCTTGGAAGGGCCTATGAACAGGCTTACGAATACAGCAATGCCCTGAACGCTTATGAAAAAGCCGCTTCCCTCGGCAAGGACACGCGGATCGGCGATGAAGCGGAAGCGGCCATGCGGGCGCTGCGCAGCAAGTGGTAGGATCAGGAAAAAATTTTTATCAGCCGGTCCAGATCGTCTCCTTTTTTTCTGAAAACCCCGAGGTTTACAGACGGCCCTTGATTCTGGCCCGTTGTCGGCAGGGCCCCTGTTCTGCCGAACAGGGCCAGGGCGACCCGGTCGATATAATCTATTTGCGTGCGGACTTGGGCCGCATCGATGGCCGCGATGGTTTCGCCCCTCATCATCAGCACTTCAACGGGGTTTTGCTTCAAGTCTGTTTCAGTTTTTTCCGCCTGCCGGATCATCTCCAGGCATTTGTGCTTTGTTTCCATGAGCGCGGAAAAAAGGTCCGCATCCGCGCTCATGGTTTCAAGGATCCGGCACAGCAGGACAAAAAGATCCATAAAATCGGGACTGTTTTCTTCGATCCCATCCAGAAAAGCGCAGATTGACGCGACGCGGTAATCTTCAAAATCGAAGCGTGCATTTCTGAGTTTCACTTTTACGGCTGCGGCGGTTTCCGGCGATTGAATGGCAAGCCCTATTGCTTCCAGAATGCGGGGATCCATCCGCCGGTCCGCATTGATCCGTTGAATATACCGGTGAACCGCGGCATCCGGAATGCTCAGGCGGCAGGGCCTATCGGCAGAAGGAAAATAGATGGCTGCACCAATCTTTCTTGCCGCGATCATATCGGCCAGCACTTTCTTTTCCTGTTCATCTTCAATGGGGTTTTTTTCGAGCACCGGTTCCAGGAAGGCCTGCTGGGATTCATCCGGGTAGAAAACCATCTCGCAGATGCTTTCCGAATCGCAGTCAAAAGGCGGCAAGAGTGCGCCAAGAAGTTCTTCGGGGTGTACAATGGCATGTGTGGATTCAAGGTAATGAAGCACGTCACCCGTTAGGTGAACGCCTTTTTTGAAAACCGCTTCAATGGCATCCGCAACAGCCTTGATGCGCTGCCGTCTGTTTCGATTGTCGCCTGTCATGAAGATTTTCCCCTTTTGCCCGGTACCACTAAGTGGTCGAGGGCATAAATACAGTGACGCACCGAGATGGTCGAGGCGTCCGTCCCGCAAGGCGCGAGAAGCGAGAATACCGGGCGTATTTGAGCGCCGAGCAACGCCGCCGGGACGGGATGCATCGACCATCGAATGCCGCTGTATTTATGTCCACGACCACTAAGTGTAGGTCCGCAGTTTGAGCTCCACGGGGTGCGGGTTCAGGTATGTCTGTGCCGCCAGGTACGGCTGGTCATATTTCCGGACATAGTGGTTGATCAGCGTAATCGGCACGATCAGCGGCACATGGCCTTTTCTGAACCGGTCGAATATTTCCAGGAGCTCCTGTTTTTCATCGGCGGAAAGCTGCTTCTTGAAATATCCCATGATGTGATGGAGCACATTGATATGCTTGGCCGTTGTGCTTTTCAGCCTGAGCGCGTCAATAAGCTGGTCCTCGTATTGCCGGTAGAGCGCTTCTCTGCCAAGCTGTTTGCCGGTGGCCGTGAGCCTTCCAAGTGCGCTGGCATGTTTCTGGCTGTGGGACATGACAAGCAGCTTGTTTTTTGTATGAAAGTCGACCACGCTGCCGATTCCGGGCTTTGATGCAACGGCGTCCCGCCACCGTTTGAGGGTAAAAATCTGCTCGATGAAGTTTTCACGAAGTCTCGGGTCGTGGAGGCGGCCCTCCTCCTCTACCGGCACCAGGGGGAATTGCCGGGTAAAAGCGCGGGCGAATATCCCGACCCCGTTTTTTTCCGGCATGCCCTTGTCGTTGTAGACCTTGACCCGCAGCAGGCCGCTGCTGGGCGAATCTTTTTTGAAAATAAACCCGCAGAGGTTCTCTTTTTCCATGGCAATAACTTTGGCCTGGGCCCATTTGGTCATTTTTTCCGTGTGATCAGCGGCCGTTTTGGTGGTCATTAACCGCGGGCTTTCAGGATCGCCCACAAGCCGCATGGTTTCACGGGGGATGCCGAATCCGGCCTCCACTTCCGGGCAGACCGGAACATAATCCACGTATTGCCCCAGCGTGTCGCGCAGGAAATGGTCCAGCTTATGCCCCCCGTTGTATCGGACATTCTCGCCCAGCAGGCAGGCGCTGATCCCTATCTTGATTTTTTCATTCATTGATGTTTTTCCTTTTTGACATAATACTTACTTTTATAAGGGCAAAGGTCAAGGGCCGACCCTGAAAATACAGCGTGTCGAGCAATGATTGACGACTTCGCAAAAAGTCCAATATCTGCGTTACGCGCAATTTCCGAAGAATCTCACGTACGGCTAAGTACGCTCAATTCTGCAAAAATTGCGCAAGCCTTGATCTTGGACGTTTTTCAAAGTCGTCTGATCTGGACTTTTTACGGGTTCATCAATGATTGAAACGCTATATTCATACCAGGCAGAACCCATATGATCATTAAAGAAGCCATTACCATCCGCGCCCCGAAGGAAATCGTATGGCAGGTGTTTACGGAGATCGAAAACTGGTCGGACTGGAATACGGTCTGCCGTGAATGTCGCCTTGAAGACGCCGAAACCATGGAAGAAGGCGCCTGCATCTCCTTTGAACTGAGCCCCCTGGTTTTTCCCCTCCGGATCGCGCCGGTAATAGAAACCTTTGAAGAGGGCAGGGAAGTCACCTGGGTGGGTGCCAAGTGGGGTATTCATGCCCGTCACACCTTCTTGTTTTCACAGGTCGATGGCAAAACCCGCCTTGAAAGCCGGGAGTCGTTTTCCGGGCCCATGCTCTGGGCCGCAAGGCTGACCCTGATGCACAGGCGGCTCCACGGGCTCACGCGCCGCCTGCTGGCGGCGATCAAAACAGAAGCCGAGGCCCGGGCCGGCGCCTGACGCCGACCCTGTTCCGCAAGGCCTGATCATCCAAGCTCAATTTCAGCCCGGGCCATTTCAACGGCGGGCACCCGGAGCCCGTCAATGCCAAGTGCATCTGCAGCGTCCTGGCTCATGGAGCGATACATGAGCCGGACGGTCACTCGGTATTTCCCCCCACTGTTGGCCGGGATTTGAAAGACCTGCTCATCGTGTCCTTTTGGCGGGATGCGGCGGTCATAGGCGATTTCTTCAGCCAGCCAGCTTTTTGGCGTCAGGTTGCCGGCCCCATCCCTGAATATTTTCTGGTAGAGCACTGCTTCGGGATCAACACGGTTGTCTTCGGCCACATGGCCGGAGGCGAAGACCACTTCACCCGCCGCGTCGGTTGCGGTCACTTCAAGCCACATTTTTCGGATATAGGTAACGCCGGTGGGGATTTTGTGCCCCGCGCCCACGTTTTTGACCCGCACCAGGAGCGCTGTGCCGTTTTCAAAAGTCTCGGTTTCCGTTTCGATCACGGCTGCGGCTTCAAGCATTTCCCGCGCACGTGCGGCCTGTTCGTCGTTGCCCGCCCGTTCCTGGAAGAACACGCTGCCGCCCGGGAAGAAGTGGGTGGCCACATGCGCCCTTTCCTTTGCCATGAAACTTGATTTACCGGGATTTTTACTGACGCCGGGCCCTGGCGTCATGTGGCAGTCCTGGCATGTGATCCCCTCCCGGGCGTAGGGCCCTGCTTCCCAGTCGCTGTAGGTGTCGATGACAACAGCGCCGGAGGCCGGGTGGACAACGTTGTGGCAGGATCCGCAGAAGGCGGCTTCCGTATGTATGTCTGAAAACTGGACATCGTGGATGGGAGACCGGCCGTCCCCCCGGGGTCCCCGCTTGATCCGCCCGGGATCGGAGATGTTTTTGACATTGACGGGCTCTACGACTTCCTTGACGGTGTGACAAAAATCACAGGATACACCCGCTTTGGATATGTCGTCAAACAGGCTGCCGTCCGGCGGCGGAAGCTGCCGGGTCCGGCGGGCGACCGGTGCATGGCATTCCCCGCAGAAGACATCCGTAAACCCTTCCGTCTCATGGCTGGCTTTCAGATAATCCGGCTGGTAAAAGGGGTCTTCCCAGGCGAACCGGTGCTTGCTGCCGCGCCAGGCATCGTAAATCTCCCGGTGGCATGCCGCGCAACGCTCCGGGTTCTCAAAAGCGCCGGGTTCAAATGTATTGATTTCGTCGAGTTCCTTCTGCGTCACGGCACCGGTATCAACCGGGTTCGGCCCGGCCGAGTGAACCGTGCCGCCGCCATTATGCCAGAAAATCGCGAAAGCGGCGAATATCAGCGCGCCGGTCAAAAGAAAAACAGTTTGAAAAGGCCGGTTTGTTTTTTTATAATTCATCTCATGATCGGTCTTGAGCCCCTTTTGCTTCATGGATGCATCCCCCTTATTATGCTTTCGGTAACCATGGATTGTTTTTGTTGATGCTCTTTTATACCACGGTTGAAAATAAAGCGAAAAGGCTTTAATATAAATTTGTGTTCTTGAAAAACAACCTGCATTCGGATGGGTGACATGAGCACCAGGGCAGTTTTTATGATCATTGCATTTTTGACCGCAGGGTGCACGGCACTGATCGGCGGATGTGCCGGAACCGGTTCCGGCGTGGAGTTGCGAACGATTGAAAGGGGCGTCTTTTCGGGTATAAGCTGCAGGGAGCCCGTTTTTGCCGTTATTGCGGACACCGATGCGTATGAAGCGCTTTTTGCAAGGATTGGCGTCTGGAAACAGGATTCAGGCGCCGCACCGCCGGTGGACTTTGAAAAACAAGTGGTCGTGGCTGTTTTGATGGGGGAGAAACCAACGGCGGGATATACCGTTGCGATGAATAAGACGGCACGGGTCGGCCATGGCATCCTTACGATAGACGTCATCACGGCATACCCGCCGCCGGATGCCCTCACGGCCCAGGTTGTGACCAGCCCCTATGCCCTGGCCGTGGTTGAAAGAGGGGATTACACCCGCGTGGCTTTTGTCGATGCCGGTGGAAACGTTATGGAAACGGTTGATGTGCCGAATTTTGAAAAGATCCCATAAAAGGACGAAAACCATGCCCAAACCAGAAGAAATGTATCAGTGTCAGACCACCAATTGCGGCTGCATCTACAACCCGGAAAAAGGAGACCGCAAAGGCAAGGTGCCCAAAGGTGTCGGCTTTGACGACCTGCCGGCGGAATGGAAGTGCCCGGTTTGCGGGGCAAGTAAAAAAGCCTTCAGGCCCCTGGGCGGACCCGGTGCAGCAGGGTGAGCCCGTTATAACGGAAAAGGCCAATGACCATTACCCGAAGACAATTTATTCAGACCCTTCTTTTGTCAGGTGGTGCCCTGCTGTTTCCCGGGCAATTTTCCTGCCGCGGGATCAGCGCCAACGGGGATGCCTTTCGCCCGGCCTACCTTGCACTTGAAGAAAAAGGGCAGTTTGCGCAACGCATTGAGCAGGCATACGCCACATTTGAAAATTGCACGCTATGCCCCCAGCGCTGCGGTGTCAACCGGACCCAGGGGGAAAAGGGGGTCTGCAGGGCGACCGACCGCCTGGTCGTATACAGCCGTCAGCCCCATTTCGGCGAGGAGTTGCCCCTGGTCGGCCAGAAGGGTTCGGGAACCATATTCTTTTCCAATTGCAGCCTCAGGTGCGTGTTCTGCCAGAACTGGCCCATTGCGCATGAAGGCCGGGGGTGGGACATCAGCGATGAACGCCTCGCCGATATGATGCTCGAGCTGCAGAAAATGGGCTGCCACAACATCAACCTGGTCACCCCGACACACGTGATGCCCAACATTCTCAATGCAACGCGCATTGCCATGAAAAAAGGGCTGACCCTGCCGCTCTGCTACAATACCGGCGGCTACGAGTTGACGGAGAATATCCGGCTTCTGGACGGCATTGTGGACATCTACCTGCCGGATTTCAAGTTCATGGACGCGGATATGGCCCTTCGCTACACGCGCAGTGCCGGGGATTACCCGGAACAGGCAAAAAGGGCGATCGTGGAGATGCACCGGCAAACGGGTGACCTGGTCGTTGATGAGCGGGGTATTGCAAAACGCGGTCTCATGGTGCGGCACCTGGTCATGCCCAACCATGTGGCCGGCACGCGTGAGTTGGTGGCGTGGGCGGCTGAAAACCTTTCAAAGGACACGTATATCAATATCATGTCCCAGTACCGGGTCGAACACCGGGCGTTTGAATATCCGGCCATTGCGCGCGCCATCAGCTACGAAGAGTTCATCGAGGCCATCGACTGGGCCAAGGCGGCGGGGCTTTCAAACCTGGACCGGCGATCCATTGCCCAATACGAGGTGTTTAAGCGCAGAATATAGGCTGCCGGGGGCATCATGCGTTCGCTTGATTACGCCCATTTCCCCCTGACCGTTGCGGCGCAATAGCCGCATCGGTCATTTTTCATGTTAATCGCCTCGATCACGAAACCCATCCGGTCAATGACCATTTTTCCGCATTCGGGGCAGAAGGTGTTTTCCCCCTTGTGCCCGGTGACCCTGGCGACATAGACATACCGGAGGCCGGCCGACATGGCGGCGTCACGGATCCGGTCCAGGGTGGCCACGGGTGTCGGCGGCAGGTTGGTCAGTTTGTAAAGGGGGTAGAAGCGGGCAAAATGGACGGGCGTGTCCGGGCCGAGTTCCTCTATGATCCATTCGCACATGCCGTTTACCTGCGCCACGGCGTCATTTGCGCCGGGAATCACGAGGTTGGTGATTTCGATATGAACACCTGCGCGTTTTAATGCTTTCAGGGTGTTTTTCACCGGCTCGATGTCACCGCCCACCATTGTCTTGTAAAAACCGCTGTCAAAGCCTTTCAGGTCCACGTTGACCGCATCGAGGTGACCGGTTATGGCCTGGAGGGGTTCCGGCGAGATGTAGCCGCTGGTATGAACCAGGTTCAGAAGCCCCGCCTTTTTCGCCAGGACGGCGATGTCGGTCATGTATTCAAAAAAAACCACCGGTTCGCCAAAGGCATAGGAGATGGCGCCGGCACCGGCTGATACGGCGTGGGCGACGATTTTTTCCGGCGGCAGGTCGTAGGCGTGAACCTCTTCCGGTGAAACCAGGGCCATGTCCCATACCTCGCAGAAGCGGCATTCAAGGGGGCAGCCGGCGGTGGATACGGAAAGGGCGCGGGTGCCCGGCATCACGTGAAAAAAGGGTTTCCGTTCAACGGGGTCCATCTGGACCAGCACCGGATTGCCATATGCCAGGGTATAGGCTTTCCCGTCCCGGTTTTCACGGACGCGGCATTTTCCTCTTTCTCCCCGGGGAATGCGGCATTGCATGGGGCACAGGGTGCATTGGACGCCGGCGTTGGAAAGGGGAATAAACCACGGGGACGGCCGCGGGTTGACGAACCCTTTTTTGGGCGATGCGGCATAAGCGGTGCCGGTCTTGCCGGGAAAGCCGGCATTGCCGGCCAGGCAAACGGCGCAGGCGCCGTAAATGCCTGCTTTTATAAAATCGCGCCGGGTGAGTGGGCGGGAAAGCTGGTTTTTTTTCATTGTGCCTCCATTTTTTCAGTGCGCAAAGGGAAGTCGTGCAAGCCTGGCAGGATCAGGGTGGACAGAGTGGACAGAGTGGACAGAGTGGACTTAGTGGACTTAATGGACACAAGCTCAAAACGCCTTCTGTCCACCAAGTCCACCAAGTCCACCAAGTCCACCAAGTCCACTATCCTCCCCCCCTGCCGCCGGCAACCAACAGCGCCATAAAAGCCGTAAAATTGGCGCCGGCTGCAAGCATGCACACGGCGGCAATGCCCAAAACCGGGGCAATGACCACGCTTGCGGCCAAGGCGCCCGCACACGCGCCGAACAACTCAACCCCGTACACGGTGCCCGCTGCCCTTTCAGGATTATTGACAAGGGCCTGGCAGCATGCCGTGGAAAGCGGAAAATCCGCACCGTTGAGCACGCCCGAAAAAAAAGTCAAGGCCCCGACCACGGCAATGACAGCCCCCGGAAACGCCATTGCCCCGGCACGCGGAAGGAGGAAAGCCGTCATCGCGGCAAAAAGAGCGATGCCCAACTGGATGCATGCAAGCGTGTCAATATTCGCTTTTTTTTTGACCAAGCGCCGGCTTGCAAGGGTGCCTATGGCCAATCCTCCCATGAAAAGCGCGATGATCAATCCTACCATTTCATAAACAAATCCGTAAAGGCTTTGAAAAGAAAAAATCAGGGCAACCTGGAGGGCCATGGTGGAAAGCCCCGTCGTAAAAACAGCCAGAAAAACGGCAAAGCGCTTGTCCGCCTTCATCCGCCGGAGCGGTGGGGCGGCCTTTAACACTGTTGTAAGGGCGATACAGCCCGCCATGGCCGGCAGGACCCACCAGAGCCGGACGTGGAGAATCCACTTGAAGGCGTCGTAGCGGTCCCCCCGTGAAAGCGCATCCCAGAAGCGCAGCGTGTAATAATAACCGATGGGCTTGAAGTCCGAATTGATGAAGAAGCGGTCGTTGACCGGGGGAAGGTGCGCTTCTGCAGCGTTCTGTTCCGCTATTGAACCCGGAAAAAGCGGCCCGGTCTCCGGTGGCCCGAGGTGGGCCTCGGGGCTTCGCCCGTGGTTGCGGATGATCCAGTTCACGCGGCGCAGCCGGGATTCTTCCAGGAGCAGTTCGAACTGGCGGGGTGAAAACCCCTCGGATTCAATGCCGCGTTCGCTATAGCGCGCGGACAGTATGGACGCTTCAGCGGATATCCGGTCCTTTTCCTTGCTTGCGAAGAAAAAGATAAACCGGTGGCCAACGGGCAGCACATGCGGAAAAACGCGGGCCATGGTGTGGTAAATGGTCGCATTCCGGTTTGCAACAGCTTCGCCCCGCATATCCGCCGCGGACATGGCCCCGGTCACGAAAACGCCCCCGGGGTTGAGCCGCAGCCGGGCTTCCCGGAAAAATTCCTCGGTGTAATATCGATTGAGGGCCGCTGTGGCCGGGTCTGGAACGTCGACAATGATCATGTCGTAGGTTTCTTTGGTTTGTTTGACATACCGGCGGCCGTCGGTGTGGATCAGGCTGACGCGGGGGTCTGCCAGGGCATCTGCGGTCTGTGGGTGGATATACGGCCGCGCGGTTTCGGTCAGCACCGGGTCCAGTTCGATATAATCGACCTGCGTAACCGGGTGGCGCACGATTTCCCGGAGCGTCCCCCCCAGACCACCGCCGATCAGCAGCACCTGTTTGGGGTTTGGATGTTGAACCATTGAAAAATGGGCGAATTCAACTGCTTCATGTTCTTCCAGCGCCGGGGAGGCTGATTCCGTTGACGCAACAGAAAAAACAAGGTTTCCGCTTTGGAAAAAGCTGTACTGACCTTCCCTGATGGCTGCTGAAATGTTCCCGTATCGGGACTGGCGGGTCTCCACCAGTCTGTATTCAGGCGAAAAAAGCGCCCATTGGCGTTCATGGGCCCACTGGTCGATCGGGCCGGTAAACAGAAAAAGCAGCGCATAGCCCAATAGAAGAAAAATGAAAAAGGGTTTCCGGGTTTGCGCCCGGCCATCCCGGCCCCCATGGGCGGATTTTGACAAAAGCACAAGGGTCGCCCCAAGCATGAGCGCAACGGCAACCATGACCGCCTGGAGCGAATTGAGAACATGCACGAGCAGAAAAGAAAACAGGACCCCCCCGATCATGTTGCCAAAGGCTTCACCGATATAGGCCTTTTCGGCGGCGGAGGTGTCGGCCGTGATGTCGCTTGTCCGCCACAGGTGCGCAAGCAGGACGAATTGCACACCGAACAGCAGGCCGGCCGGCGCCATTAAGATCATGCAGGAAAGGGCCATGTCGTAAACGGAAAAATGGGCCCCTGCCTCGATTGCAAAGAAACCCCGCAGAATGCGGATGATAATGATGGTAGCGACCAGTATGCCCATTGTCGCCAATGACACGGCCACAGCGGAAATCGAATTTGTGCCGGCGCCCTTTGATGCAAAAAACCCGCCAATACGGCTCCCTGCGCCTGTCCAGAACATCCATGCGGCCAGGATGATCCCCAACGACAGCTCGTTGCCATGAAAAACCATCAGAAGCTCGCGCAGAACGACAATCTGTGAAACCTGGGCGGCGATGCCCAGGGACAGCACCCCGGAAAGGTGGCGCAGTTGATTATCTTTAGCGGATATCCGGCCTGCCATAAACCCTCATTTTGTCACAACAGTGAAAAGATCTTGTATCCATTGGGCGCAGCGTGTTTTATATGGACAATCAGGCAAAACGATTTTACCTTATATAAAAATGTGGAGCAAGGCGGTTGTTTTCCCGCCGCATGGCCGGAACCCCAAAAACACAGGAGCTGCAGATGGGATTCAAAGATCTTAATGAAATGATTGACTTTGCAATTGAAAAGGAAGAGGAAGCTGCGGATTTTTACGCCTCGGCCGCCCGTCAGGAGGATATGGCCGGGTCCCGTAAAATGTTCGAGGAATTCGCATCCGAGGAGCTGAAGCACAAGAAGATGCTCGAGGACTTTAAAAAAGGCAGCGTGGATGATTCCGTGAAGGCATATAAGCTCAAATGGATCACCGATATCAAGCGGAGCGACTACATGGTCGACGTTGAATACCACCACGGGATGAATTACAGGGAGATACTGCACCTTGCGATGAAGCGAGAGGAAAAGGCCCTTGCGTTTTACAATTTCCTTCTTGCAAACACCGAAGATGAAACGATCAGGAAGCTGCTCAAGATCCTGTGCCAGGAAGAAGCCCGGCACAAGCTGGCCCTGGAAACCATGTACGACGATTTCATGGCAAAAATGGGGGATTGAAGCGGGTTTGACAATATGAAAAAGCGGCAATGGGCACGTTCCGATAATGCAGGGCCTTTGCCGCTTGTTATTTTTTCGACTTGCCCAACCCGCGGTTCCATGCCGCACGGTACTGCCTGGCCGGTGTTTACTGCATTGAAAATCGCAGCAGGGCACCGGCATGGTATTTTTCAAATTCCCCGTGTGCTGTGAACACGTGCCTGATTTCCGAGCTGTGCAGGATCGCTTCCCCCACCATCTCGTCAATCAGGTCGCCCACTTCCAGCATGGGCGCACCGCAGACGGGGCAGTCTTCCTGCCGGGAAGACAAAACGTGGTCTTCATGGCAGGCATATCCCTTGACCCTGTAGTCGCTTTCAACCACCAGGGTGTGCACCTGCCCTTTGCGCAGGGCCCGGATGACCGGGTCGACGCCCAGTACCGCCATGCTGCCGGAAGCGCTCTTTTCAAAAAGGGCATCGATGATCCTGTTTTCGTTTTCCCGCTCATAGCGTGCAACGGTCTCCATGGCTGCGTTTTTCAGGTCGGTGTCCGGCATGGACGGATTGGCGTTGAATTCCCCGGCAAGCCGGTTTTTCAGGTAGCTGTGAAGATGCGCCTTGAGCCAGGGGCGGGCTTTGTCGTCCGGGGTGCCGATGACAAACCGGCTGAATTTTTTCTTTTTGAAATATTCGAATGTTTTGTCCGCCGCGGTTTTCATATGCTTGTGAATCTGGTCCTTGATATGGCTTTCAATCCGCTTGTCCCCAATACCGCCGTAAACCTTTCCGCCCGCATGCCCGCTACCCGCCGCCATGGATATGTTTACACGGACGCGATCCGGCACTTCGCTTTCCATGAAAACATCCGGCTCTTCTTCGAAATCGCCCATATAAAGGGAAAAAAGCCTTGCATGCCGGGAGTCCGCAACCAGGACCAGGTAGCGGTCAAATTCATCCAGCAGGGTGGAAAGGGGGCGAATACAGGCTTTGGGTTCGACCACGAGCTGCCCGGGGAGTGAAACCGGCAGCCGGTATTCCTGCCAGAAACCACCTGAGTCGGCAAAGACAGCCACCAGGCGGGTGTTTTTCAACCGGAGAATCTGGTTTTTGGCGTGCTTTTCGATCCTGTTGAACACGCGTTCGACACGCTCTGCCCCTTCTGCGTCCATTTTTTCACTGATTTCATTTCGCGCGGTGTGCAAAAGGGAATTGAGCTGTGTTGAAACATCCCCGGGCGGGGTTACATTCAAATACAGGCTGATCATCGGATCGTCGGTTGCTGCCTTGTACCGGGCCAGTTCTTCAAGCTGTTCATTGTAGATCAACATGCGGGCCTCCTCCCTGGTTAAACTTCAACAAAAGGACATGGAAGCATCCAGCCGGAACGGCAAAAGGGGACACGCCGGATTCCGGCCGGCATATCCATTGTATTGAACAAATTGTTTTTATATAAAATTTTATAT
>SKZX01000263.1 GCA_007127175.1 Desulfobacterales bacterium | reverse complement strand
CTTTCCGTTCTGACCGCGTGGGCGGCCGGGAAGTTTGCCGGCTACGACGTCGGCATGTTCGTTAAAAAGAGCGGCATTGCCGACAAGGTGAAAAACAAGGAACTGATCATTCCGGGTTACGCAGCAGCCATCGCCGGTGAAATCGAAGAAGAGCTTCGGGACTGGAAAATAACCGTCGGTCCGCGTGAAGCGCCGCACATACCGGCCTTCCTGAAAGCCCGGTAACGGCTGAAACCTATAAAAGTGAACGTGATTCGGTGCCGGTGGCCCGAAAGACAAAGGAGGAATCTCCATGCTGTTAATTGGCGAAAGCTTGAACGTGATGTCCAAAATAATCGGCGGGGCCATGAAGGCGCGCGATCCGAAGCCGATCCAGGAAGAAGCGATTTTCCAGAAAGAAAAAGGGATGGATTATATCGATATCAACCTGGGCCCGGCAAAGAAAGACGGCGCCGAATTGATGCCCTGGATCGTAAAGACCGTCCAGGAAGTGGTCGACCTGCCGCTGGCCCTTGACACATCCAACATCGATGCCATTGAAGAGGGGCTCAAGGTATACAAGGAAACCGCCCGCCCGGCGTTGATCAACTCGATCATGGCCCGCCCGGAGCGCTACGAGAAAATGATCCCCCTGGCGGCAAAATACAATGCCGACTTCGTCGCCCTGATGTGGGGCCCCGAAGGCCTGCCCCGCGACGAAAACGAGCGCGCAGCCCTTTGCGTTGAACTGCTCTACGCGGCCAACGAAGCCGGTATTGAAAACGACCGGATCTGGGTGGACGGGATTGTCACGCCGGTGAATATCCAGCAGGAACAGTTGGTCAGCCTCATGACTTTCTACGAGATGCTCCCGGACATCGCCCCCGGCGCCAAAAGCACCTGCGGACTGTCCAATATTTCAAACGGGCCGCCCGTATACCTGCGCCCGATTCTGAACCAGACCTACATGATCATGCTTGAGCGCTACGGGATGGTCTCCGTGATCTCGGACCCCCTGGATGAAAAGCTCACCGAGATCGCCAAGGGCAAGCGCCCGGATATCGTCGAGATCGTTCACAAGGCCATGGACGGAGGGGCTCCGGATCCCTCTGCGGTGGACAAGGAACTTGCGGATTACATCAAGACCGTGGATGTCATCCTCGGCCGGAAACTGTATTCGGACTCCTGGTTAGAGCTGTAAAAACAGCTCAAAAATGGTTGGTTGTATATGAAAAGGGGGCGGTTTTTGCAAACCGTCCCCTTTTCAGTTATAGGTTGTAAGTTATAGGTTGTAAGTTGTAGGTTGTAAGTTGTAAGTAAATAAGGCGCGGTTCATTTTTATGGGTTTTCGCCTTTGATTTAGGGCGACGCCTTAAAAAAGGCCCGGTACCTTTTCCTATACAACCTACAACCTACAACCTACAACCTACAACATACTCCGCCACCGTCGGAATCCTTCCCAAAACCGCCGTGACCGCCGCGACCTCGGCCGATGCAAGATAGACGCGGGTATTGCTGCCCATGCGGTTGGGAAAATTTCTGGTGGACGTTGAAACCACCGTTGTGTTGTCTGCAACCCGTGCCTGGTTGCCCATGCAGAGCGAGCACCCCGGAATTTCAATCCTGGCACCGGCCCGGCCGTAAATGGCATAATAGCCCTCCTGCTTCAACACTGCGGCATCCATCCGGGTTCCCGGTGCGATCCAGAGGCGGCAAGGGATGTTGCGGTGCCCGGACAGGATTTTGCCGGCGTTTCTCAAGTGCTCAATACCGGTCATGCACGAACCGATGAAGACCTCGTCCACCGGTGTCCCCGCGACCTCGGACAATAGGCGCACATCGTCCGGGTCGTTGGGGCAGGCGAGGATCGGCTCCCTGATCTCCCCTGTGTCCACCTCGAGCGTCTCCGCAAAGCGCGCATCTTCGTCCCGGCGGAGAAGGACCGGGTCTTCCAGCCATTTTTCCATGGCTTCAATTCTTTGGACAATGGTGCCGCTGTCCCCGTAGCCGGCATCGATCATGGATTTCAGCAAAGCGATATTGCCCTGGACGAATTCGACCACGGGCTTTTCACCAAGTGCAATGGTCGCAGCCGATGCGGAGCGTTCGGCGGACGCATTGGTCAGTTCATACGCCTGCTGAATGGTGATGTCAGGCAAACCCTCGATTTCCATGATCCGGCCGGAAAACACGTTGATTTTCTCGTTTTTTCCGGCCGTGAGCAACCCTTTGCGAATAGCGGCAAGGGCGACGGCGTTGACCAGGTCCCGGGTGGTGATGCCGGGACGGGGCATCCCGGAAAATTTTACCAGCACGGATTCGGGCATGTCCAGGGGCATGAAGCCGATGGCGGCCGCGAAGGCCACCATGCCGGAACCGGCCGGGAAGCTGATGCCCACCGGAAACCGGGTATGGGAATCCCCGCCGGTGCCGACGGTATCCGGGAGGACCATGCGGTTCAGCCAGCTGTGGATGATGCCGTCGCCGGGGAAAAGGGCGATGCCGCCTCTCTTTTTGATGAATTGGTGCAGGGCCTCATGCATTTCGATGTCCACGGTTCTTGGGTAAGCCGCAGTGTGACAGAATGACTGCATGACAAGATCCGCCTTGAATTTGAGGCAGGCGAGTTCGTTTAATTCATCACGGGTCATGGGGCCGGTCGTGTCCTGGGACCCCACGGTGGCAATTTTCGGTTCGCAATAGGCTTTCGGGAAAACCCCGTTTCTGCCGCATGCCCGGCCCACCATTTTCTGGGCCAGGGTGTAGCCGCTTTCGGCATCCGGCGCAACCACAGAGCGGGCAAAGGTGCCGGGTGTGTCCCAACCGATGGTGCCCGCGGCCTTATCAGAAAGGCTCCGGCCGATAATGAGGGGGATGCGGCCGCCGGCGCGCACTTCATCCAAAAGCCCCCGCGTGCGGATTTCAAACACGGCGACCGTTTCGCCGGTCCGGGTATTGTATATCCTGCCTTCATAGGGGTGGATGGACAAAACGTCGCCATCGCTTATTTTGGATACGTCGCATTCCAGCGGCAATGCACCGGCGTCTTCCAGGGAGTTGAAAAAAATCGGGGCGATTTTGGCGCCGACAACGTAGCCGCCGAAACGTTTGTTGGGAACAAACGGGATCTCCTTCCCGATATGCCACAGCAGGGAATTGGCCGCTGATTTCCGGGATGAACCCGTTCCCACGACATCGCCCACAAAAACAAGGGGGTGCCCCTTTTTCTTCAGTTCCGAAATATGTTCGATGGTGTTTTTCACCCTGTTTTCGAGCATGGCCAGGGCGTGAAGGGGAATGTCGGGCCGGCTCCAGGCCTCGGCGGCGGGAGACAGGTCGTCCGTGTTGATTTCTCCCTTAACCCGGAAAGCCGTGACCGTTATGGCCTCGGGCACCTCGGGCAGGGCCGTGAACCATTCGGCCCCGGCCCAGCCCTCCACCACGCGGCGGGCATGGGTATTGGATCTGGCCAGTGCAATGACCGTGTCGGATGCATCGAACACCAGGATCGTGTGAACAAGCGCCTCGGCAGCGCTCCCGGCAAGTGTTTCATGGGAAAGCAGGCCGATCAGATGCTCCGTGTTGTATCCCCCCCGCATCGTAGCCAACAGAGAAACGGCCT
>SKZX01000016.1 GCA_007127175.1 Desulfobacterales bacterium | reverse complement strand
TTCTACGACCCCCTCGTCTTTGTGTATGGAAAGGTCAAGGGACTGGGCAGCGGCAAATCCGTAGCAATGAGCGCAGGCGTCCATTTTCCGGACGACGGCATCGTCATGACCGATTTCAACATGCCACACCTCATGAAGATCCTTTTTGACCTCGAAGTTCTCAAAGTCAGGCAGGCCTTTGCCTATAAAGACGTTCTGCCCATCATGATCAAGATCCGCGACGACCTGGGAGGAGAGCTCACAAAACGGGGTTGGGTGAAAAAACCGCTGACCCGGCCCGACAAACTGCGCCTGGAAAAGGGGGCCGATCACGCCCGGCGGATCCTTGCCCACGCGGGTGCCACCGACATATACCGGGGATGGCTCTTTGCCGCCCATCCGGGGGGCACGGTGAAAATCGGTGAACACCTGGATACCGACCTCAAGACCACCTTTGATAACCTTTACGTGTGCGACTGCTCGGTGATCCCCGAGGAATGGGGTCTTCCACCCACCTGGACACTTCTTTCGCTCGGCAAGCGACTGGCCAGGCACCTGGCGGCCGTGGATAAGGCGTCCGGAAGGAAAAACGCTCAGGCCGGCCCCGTCATCCGGGAAAACGACAAGGTAAAAGTGCTCAGGACCGCAGCTGGTTGACACCGCCAAACTGAAAGGATTCGTTTTATGCCAGAACAGCAGCCCTTCATCAGGGAAGATGCCGGTGCGGCCCTTGTCCGCAAACTGCTCCATACCCGGGAAGCACGCCGGCTCCTGGGCAGCATCCTGCCCGAAGTCCTGAATGTGTATGCAGGCCAGAGCCGCGTCAGGCGGTTTGCCGCCAGGGTGGCGGGAAAGCACCTCTCCAGAAGCCTCTCCCGGCCGGGAGATGTTTTTCAGGAACGGGAAATCGAAAAACTGCTCTCCGATGAAACCTTTATCCGGGAGGTTGTTCGTTTTCTGCCGGAAATGGCAGACAGCCTTCTGAACCTCGCGGCCACAGCGACCGCCACCATTGACGGCCTTGAAACAGGGGCGAAAAAAGAGCTGCTTGGTGATCTGGTTGCCCGGATGTCGTCCGGCCAGACCGGCGGGCTGATTACCCGGGGGTGCCGGATCGTAAATGACATCCACACGGATGACCCGGAATTTTTTACCCGGGTCCTGGAGCCGGGACTCCGGAAATGGATCGAGTCGGTTGATTTTGGTGAACTCAAGGAGGCCGTGGACCATTCGGCCGGAGACGTTCGGGCGTTTGTGGCCATGGCCAACAGCGTTTTGTGGGAATACCCGGCCAAGGTGGTCATGATCCTTTCCCTGCTGCCGTCTGTCGTTAACATGCTGGCAGAATCCCTTGACATTTCCTTGAACCGGCTCAACGAACTCCCCCCGGACCTGCTCACGGATGTGGTGCTTTCGCTGGTCCAGGACATCGATGCCCGGCCCTTGAGCCGCCTGATAAACGAACTGGCCGAAGCCGCCCGGAAGATCCATACCGGCAGCGCCCTTTTAGGAGAGCCGGGCTCTCCCCGGCTGCCCTGGGTAATGTCCGGTAAAATTGACGAAGTTGTCGACCATGTCGATCCGGTTGTTTTGTGGAAGGCCCGCATGGCCCTGGCGGAAACCGGCGCAACGGTCAACAGGGCCATGGCCGAAGCCGTCAACAGAAATACCGAATTAAAGCGATTGTCCATGCGCAGGCGGCCGGAAATGGCCAATATCCGTGTTAAAACCTTCAACCAGTCACTTTCCTGGTGGGACGGCGTGGGTGACGATGAAACCGCGGCCTCCTTTTCGCAGAACCTGTCGGCCTATGACCTTCAGGAACTTGCCGATGCCATCAACGGCGTCCTCCACATTTTCAACCGAATCGGCGACCGGCAGCCGGAGCTCCTTCCGCGGTTTATCGACCGGTTTGTTGCGGCCATAGACGATGACGCGCTCGCCGCTGCGGCGTCAAAACTGTTTGGGGACGCAGACGAAGAAGCCCCATCGCCTGCGGCGCGGGCGGTGCTGCCGCAGCTGGTTGTCTGGGCCGCAAAAGTCCTGGCCCCGGCTGATGATGCCTATGAAGATGACGCCCGGCAGGCAAGAGATGCGCTCCAAACCCTGTTTGCGGCAGAGGAGGTATAACCATGGAAGTCTTTTATGATGCGGCAACCCGGGTCGACAGCAAAACGATCATGGACTGGAAGGCATCGGGGAAGCCCGTTGTCGGCTACACCTGCTCGTACACCCCGGCTGAAATATTTTATGCCGCGGGCATTCTGCCGGTGCGGCTGAGGGGCATCGAAACCGACGGCATGGATGTGGGGGACACGTATTTCGGCCCTTTTATCTGCAGCTTTCCCAAGTGCATCCTGCAGCTGGCAGGCAAGGGGAAGCTTTCCTTTCTGGACGGGGCCATAATCACGCCGGGGTGCGACGGCATGCGGCGCCTGGACGAATGCTGGCGAAAGGCCGGCGAGGACTACGCGGGCATCGTGCCCGGTTACTTCTACTATTTCGATGTGCCCCACAAGTCGGAAAACCACGGGCTGGACTGGTACATGGAAGAACTCCGGCTGCTGATCAACAGCATCGAGGGTCATTTCAAGGTTGAGATCACGGATGAAAAACTGGCGGCCGCCATTGCCGTTTTCAACAAGGGGCGCCGTCTTCTGGGGGAACTTGAAGGCCTGCGGGCAAAAGAGGATGTGGTGGTATCGGGCACCGAGGCATTTGCCGCTGCGGTTGCCGGAACGGTCATGCCCCGGGACGAATACACCCGGGATCTTGAAACCTGGCTGTCGGAATTGAAAAGCCGCAAAACCTCCTTCAGTGACGGAAAGAAAAGGATCATGGTGGTGGGCAGCGTAAGCGATGAAATCGACCTGTTCGAGCTGATAGAGGACAGGGGCAATGCCGTTGTGGTCTCGGAAAACCTGTGTTTCGGGATCCGCTACGAAGGAGACGAGATACCCGAAACGGGTGACCCGAAAGCGGCATTGGCCGCCCATTACCTGGGCGGGTCCGTGTGCCCGAGAATGTTCGGGAAATATAAAGAGCGGCTGAAAATGCTCACTGAGCGGATCACACGGTTTCGGGTGGACGGACTGATCATGCAGAACATTCGATTCTGCGATCTTCACGGGGCGGAAAACGCCCTTTTTGAAAGGGACCTGGAAGCGCTGGGCATTCCCTGCCTGCGGGTGGAGCGGGAGTACGGCCCCCATATCGATGTCGGGCGGATGCGGCTGCGCATCGGCGCTTTTCTGGAGCGGATATCAGCGGCCGGGAAGCGGGACAGCGGGGTGCGCAGGGCGACGGCTTAAGCAGGGGGGTGGACGGGGTGGACAGAGTGGACTTTGTGGACAGAATGGACTTAATGGACTTAATGGACAGGCGCCCCGGGGCAGGTTGCAGCCGAAGCAGCACGGCCTCAAAGCTGGTGTCCACCAAGTCCACAAAGTCCACCCTGTCCACCCTTCCCTACCCCCCACCCCCACTACAAACCACATTCAAATGGAGGCCTCAATGCCTTTTGTTGCCGGATGCGATGTCGGTTCCCTGACATCCAAGGCCGTAATCATGAAAAACGGTAAAATTGTCTCATCCGCCATCATCAAGTCCCGGGCCCGGCCCGGG
>SKZX01000216.1 GCA_007127175.1 Desulfobacterales bacterium | reverse complement strand
TGGCTTTTCCCCAGCAGCAGACAACTCCGGCGGCGTAGCTGTTTCTTGTTGGCCTGTTCGGCGAAGTTGCCATTTGCGTTTTCTGGTTTCTGGTTTTAACTAATATAGTCAGGAGGTTATCATGCAAAGAAGGATCTCGAAAGCGGCCGTTATTGGTTCAGGTATAATGGGTGGCGGTATTGCCGCTCTGCTTGCCAGTGCCGGCATCAAGACGCTGCTCTTGGACATTGTACCCTTTGACCTCAAGGATGAGGAAAAGAACGATCCCAAGGCCCGGAACCGAATGGTTCAGCAAGGTTATGACAACGCCGTAAAATCCAGGCCGCCGTTGTTCATGGATGCCAAAGTTGATTCCCAGTTGGTATCCATCGGCAACCTGGAAGATGATTTCGACAAGCTGGCAGACTGCGACTGGATTGTTGAAGTGGTTGTTGAAAACCTCAAGATCAAGCAGGACCTGTTCAAGAAAATCGACGGCGTGCGCAAAGCCGGGTCCGTCGTCAGCTCCAACACCTCCGGAATTCCTTTGAAGGACATGTCCGTCGATCTCTCCGCGGATTTGAAAAAACATTTCCTGGGGACCCACTTTTTCAACCCCGTTCGCTATATGCACCTTCTCGAAATCATTCCCGGGCCGGAAACCGATCCGGAAGTCCTGACCTTTATGGCTGATTTCTGTGAAAAATACCTGGGCAAGGGAATTGTCTGGGCAAAGGACACCCCCAACTTCATTGGCAACCGGATCGGCATCCAGGGCATGGGCAAGGCAATGAACGCCATGCTGGAGCACGGTCTGACAATCCCCGAAGTGGACGCCCTTTTCGGCCCTCCCATGGGCCGCCCCAAGACCGCAACGTTCAAGACAGCCGACCTGGTCGGGCTTGACACCATGTACCACGTTGCCACCAATTGCTTCGACCTGTGTCCGGACGATGAAATGCGCGACACCATGGCCATGCCGGGTTTCGTCAAACAGATGGTCGACAACAAAATGCTCGGGAACAAGACCAAGGGCGGATTCTATAAGAAAGAACTCACCCCGGAATGGAAAACCATCCGCAAGGTCATCAATCCTGAGACAATGGAATACGAAGAATACGGAAAGGTGGAGTTCCCCTGCCTGGCCGAAGCAAAGCAGAAAAGCACGCTTGCCGAAAAGGTGAAAGCGGTTGTTTACGGGGACGACAAGGGCGCGAAGTTCGCCTGGGACGTCACGGCCACGGGGCTCATCTATTCCGCCAACCGCATTCCGGAAATATCTGACACCATCGTTGACATCGACAACGCCATGAAGTGGGGATACAACTTTGAAATGGGCCCCTTTGAGACATGGGATGCCATTGGCGTCAAGGCGTCGGTCGAAAAGATGGAAAAAGAAGGGCGCCCCGTGCCGGAAAAGATCAAGAAGTTCCTGGCCGGCGGCAATGAAACCTTCTACAAGATCGAAGGCGGCAAAAAATATTTCTACGATTTTGCATCCGACAGCTACAATCCCGTTCCGGTCAGCGACAAGCAGATCAGCCTGTATAACCTGCGCCAGGAGAACAAGGTGGTCAAGTCCACGGCGTCCTGCTCCCTGATTGACCTTGGCGACGGGGTTTTCGACCTTGAATTTCATTCCAAGATGAACGCCATCAACAAGGAAATGATCGATTTCATGGCCGAAGCCGGCGAATACGTGGACAAGAACGGTGTCGGCATGATCATCGGCAACCAGGCCTCCGGCATGCCGGCCCCGTTTTCAGCGGGCGGCGATCTCGCCTTTATGCTGGGCCTGGCAAAAAGCGGAAAATTTTCCGAAATCGATGATTTCATCAAAGACGTTCATATGGGCATCATGAACACCAAGTATTCCGCCTTTCCGGTGGTCGCGGCCCCCTTCGGGCTGGCCCTGGGCGGCGGCTGCGAGGTCTGCCTGGCATCGGACCGGATGGTGGCCAACGCGGACCTCTTCATGGGGCTTGTTGAAATCGGTGCGGGCCTTGTGCCGGGCGGCTGCGGAATGATTCACGTGTGGCAGAATTATATCAAGTACATTCCGAAGGTCGCAAAGATTACCGACCATGCCGGATTTTTCATTCAGGCGTTCATGAACGTGGCTCAGGCCAAGGTTTCGAGCTCCGCGGCCGATGCCCGCAGCAAGGGGCTGCTCCGGCCGACGGACCGGATTGTTTTCAACAAGGACAACCTCATCGGCGAAGCCAAGAAGGAAGTCCTTAAGATGGTCGACGACGCGTATGCGCCGCCGTTGAAGGAAAAATATCCTGTGTTCGGGCGTGAAGCCCTTGGGATGATCCATGCAGAAATGCTCAACATGCGCTCCGGCGGCTATATTACGCCGCACATGGAAGCCATCGCCAAACGGGCGGCCTATTGTATGGCAGGCGGTGATGTGCCGGCAGGAACACCGGTGAGCGAGGAATACCTCATGAAGCTCGAACGTGAAGCGTTTGTGGACCTCTGGAAGACCGAGGAAACGCAGAAAATGGCCGAGCACATGATGACCACCGGGAAACCTCTGTTCCTGTAGATTGAATAAATAACCTGAATTTTTTTAGGAGGATATAAAGATGAGAGAAGCCTATATCGTCACATCACTCCGTACCCCGGGATGTCGCAGGGGGAAAGGGGCGTTTGCACAAACGAGGCCGGAAGACCTGTTGAATGCCGTTCTGCAGGGCGTTATGGAAAAAACCCCCCAGGTGGAAAAGAAAGCTGTTGAAGACCTGATGATCGGGTGCTCCTTTCCCGAAGCGCAGCAGGGGCTCAACATCGGCCGGATCATCGCCCAGATGGCGGGTTTTCCGGATGACACCTGCGGCGCCACCGTAAACCGCTTCTGTTCTTCGGGGCTTGAGGCCATCGCGCTCCAGGCCATGCGCATCAAAAGCGGCTGGTGCGATGTGGCCATCGGCGGCGGCATTGAATCCATGAGCATCGTCCCCATGGGCGGCAACATGCCGCGCCCCCATCCCAAGATGGCGGTGGAAAACCCGGATGTGTACATGTCCATGGGCGTCACGGCCGAAAACGTCGCCAATCGCTATAAGGTGACCCGTGAAATGCAGGACGAGTTTGCCTACCATTCCCACATGAAAGCCGCAAACGCCAGAGACAAAGGCCTTTTCAAGGAAATCGTCCCCACCCCGGCCCAACGCTTTGTGGAAAAGAACGGCGAGATGGTGGAAGAAACCGTTATGCAGGATTTTGACGACGGTGTCCGTCCGGACACCACCATGGAAGGCCTTACCAAGCTCCGTCCGGTTTTTGCAGCCAATGGATCCGTAACCGCGGGCAATTCCTCCCAGACCACAGACGGTGCTGCAGCCACTTTGATCATGAGCGAAGACGCGGTGAAAAAGTTTAATGTGACCCCCATTGCAAAAGTCGTCGCCTACACCGTTGCCGGCTGCCGGGCGGATGAAATGGGCGTGGGGCCCGCATACGCGGTGCCCAAGGTGCTAAAGATGGCGGGCCTGAAAGTGGAAGACATCGGCCTGTTTGAACTCAATGAAGCGTTTGCCTCCCAGGCGATTTATTCCATGCAGCAGCTCGGCCTCTATGATGACAAGAGTCTGTGGGTATCTGACTCGGACAAGCGGATC
>SKZX01000187.1 GCA_007127175.1 Desulfobacterales bacterium | reverse complement strand
TCAGAAATAGGAACATCAAAACCTCCTGAAAATATGAATTAGCAGGTACATGCCGCAAGCCGGGAATGCCGGTTATGAAGAAAAACAAAGTTCATTTTTAGTACAATGAGGAGGATGTTGTAAAAAAGACCTTCAGATGAACACTCCATATACCACAAAACAAAGAATAGATGTATTTAAATTTATTCCCGCCCCATCTATCAGTGGGGTTATCGAAATCGGGTTCGAAATCGGGTTCGAAATCGAATTCACAGTCGTCAGGAATTACCAATGAAATTCAGGCTGGTTGTGCAGATGTATTCTCCGCCCAAGCGAAGGGACGGGGGCTGAAAACAGAACCGGATTCCCGCTTCAGCAAACAAACGTGCCGTTATAAAACAATTAAAAACTTGAAAAACGATTAAAAAGGAATAAATATTATGTGTCTTGGCATATTGTATAGCATGGAACGGCTAAAAAGGCATGCAAGCATGAAAAAATTCCTGCCCCAATTGGTGATCATCGCATTGACAGTCATTTTGATTAGCCAGCCCGGCGAAGTGGCAGGCCATAGCATCGGGATCGACCTGATCAGGCTCGTGGACGAAAACCAGGATGGCGGGATGATGAATATTCACGGCCAGGTAGGCATTTCAGGGGATTCTGCATTGAGCCTCGGCTACGCCCGCGGGGATGACATGACCATTATTGATGCCGGATTGAAGTACTATTTTGGCCGTTATATGGCCAGCCCTTTTGTTCAATTGGGCGTCGGGTATTTCGACCACGACCTTGGCAATGACGTGGGGTTTATCGGATTATTCGGCCTTGAGGGCAGGGTTGCAAGGCATATCGGATTTTCAAGCGCGGTGAAAATGACCGCCGGCGTCGATCGCAAATTTTTTTACCACACTGCATCGCCCGTATTCCATGCGGTATTCAGCCTGATGGTGGTTTTCCCGCGATAGGCTTACGCCGCCGGGATGGCGTTTACCCATCTTCCATGTATTTTATTTTACCCAGTTTCACACCGATATAGTCCTTAATCCGGTCAACCAACGAAGGCTTTTTCAAGGTAAGGGCGGTTTCCGCCTCCTGGTTTGAGAGCACCCCCGTCGCCAGGACCGTGTATTCCCCCGGGGGAATCGTCTTTCGGGGGACGATCAGTGTCTGGGTATATTCACCTTCCTCGGAATACGTGTCAAAGATGATATCCCCGTGCAACAGTGTCGTTACTTTCGAAAGAAGGCCCATTTTAGCACTGAAGGTCCCATCCGGCTGAACAGTGCTTTCCGCAACAACGAGCTCTTCACCTTCAGGCCCTACAAGCGTTATGAAAATAATATCATCCGGTTCGAAGCGCACCCCTTCAAAAACAATGTCCGTACCCATCAGGCTGGCAATGCCGAGACTGACAGCCCCGGGCTTGGCCACAACCTGGGGGCCGACGATTTTGATCCTTCCCAATCGCATTGCGATCCGGTGCTTTATCCGATCGCCGGCTGACGGCTCGGTAAAGGTAAATTGTGTTTTCGCCTCCTTGTCCGACAGCATCCCCGTTGCCCTGGCAGTATATGTGCCTGCAGGAATCGGCTTCCGGCTCAAAAGCAGCGTCTGGCCATACTTCCCCTCTTCGGAATAGGTATCAAAGGCGATATCGCCGCGCAATATGTTGGTCACCTTGGAAAGAAGGCCAACTTCGGCCGTGAAAGTCCCGTCCGCTTCAACCCTGCCATCCGCAACAACCACCGCTTTATCTTCGGATCTCTCGAGGGTGATAAAAACGGAGTCGCCCGGTTCGAAACCCACGCCCTCAAACACAATATCCGTACCCATCAGGCTGGGCACCCCAAGACTTGCCGAGCCCGGGTTGACGATAAGCTGGGGCCCGTAGACATAAGGATCAAAGACGATTGGGCAAATACGCGCACAACCGGTAAAAAGAAAGCCGCTTGCCGCAAAAATAAGGCCCACCGTAAACAGGATTCTTGAAAATGTCCTTATTTTTTCAACAAACATGGGGTTCTCCTTCATAAAGATCCATTGTGAGTATTTTTTGGGCATGATTGGTTTTGCGCGTTTCTCTCGCCGGAAAAAATCCATCAGAACGACCCGAAGAGAGCCCTCAACACGTCTGACTAGCAATTTCCCGCAACCCCTCCGTTGCGAAAAAACCATAACGCATGGGGCACTTATCTGTAGCTGATATCATATTTTGGTAGTTTACTTCCTATATTGCTTGACAGTCAAGTTAAATTTGTTTAGCTTAAGAAACTTCGTTCAAAAGTATACACAATTCCCATCATCAAAAGCTGATGTTTAAGCACATCTGTTCCTGATAAAGCTTAGCATCGAACTGTAACGGAAAGGAAGTATCCAAGTGGATATGAAACGAGACTACTATGAGGATGTAAAACTGTTTTCATCCGGAGTAACCCTTTTCTGGTTTGTCGCATTGATCATTTTTCTGCTTCTTTACCCGTTCTTGTTTGAAAATTATTACGTATACGTGGCCAACTATATCGCCATCAATATTATCGTCGTCGTCGGGTTGAACCTCCTCGTGGGGTACACCGGGCAAATATCACTGGGCCATGCAGGATTCTTTGCCATAGGCGCATATGGAACGATTGTATTGATGACCCTTGCAAGTTTTCCCTTCCTGCTTGCATTGATCTGTGCCGGCTTGATCGCCGCGGGCTTCGGATTTCTTCTGGGCCTGCCAGCACTCAGGCTGGAAGGTCCCTATCTTGCCATTGCCACGCTCGGTTTCGGGCTTACCCTCACCACTGTCATTGGCAGGATAGACATGCTTGGCGGGCGCCAGGGACTTCATGCCCCGGACCTGGTCATCATGGGGTATCACCTTGAGACAGACCGGCAATTTTATTACCTTGCCATGATTATTATGGTACTGCTAGTCATTTTCGCCCGCAATATTACCAAAACAAAAGTCGGAAGGGCGTTTGTCGCCATACGGGATGCGCACATCGCGGCCGAAACCATGGGTGTCAATCTCGTCCTTTATAAAACAATGGCCTTTGCGCTCAGCGCCTTTTACGCAGGGATCGCCGGCGGCCTTTTCGCTTTCGTGCTTCGCTTTATCGAACCGGAGCTGTTCGGTTTCTTCCTTTCCATCTTTTTCCTGACAATGGCGGTGGCGGGCGGCCTGGGCACGGTCATGGGTCCCATTGCAGGCGCGATCCTGCTGTCCTTCCTCGATCTTGAACTGCGCAACATACTAAATGTCCCATATGTCGGGGACTGGCTGAGGCAATTGTCAACCAGTTATTTTTCTTTGACCGGGGTCTCCAATATCCAGTTTATCGTTTTCGGCACCATATTGATACTGATCATGCTTTTTGAACCACTGGGCCTTTACGGCCTGTGGATCAGAATGAAAAAATACTGGAAAACATGGCCTTTCTGATGCCCGGGAGTCATTCGATGCCTTTCGCACCCGGCCCGAATTGACTTTCTGATTCTGATAGACGGCATTGTTATGATCTTAATATAAGGGTTTGCAGGGACATGGCGTGAACCGTAACGCCCTTTTTTGAGGCGCAATGAATCAACAAAAACCGACACGCAGCGCGGCAGGGCCGCCATTTATGAAGGGGTTTTAAAATGATTGAT
>SKZX01000146.1 GCA_007127175.1 Desulfobacterales bacterium | reverse complement strand
GCGCGTCCTTATGAATGGCAGACGGCTGATTTTGACGTGCCGGAAGGACCCCTTTATATTTACGAGGCCCACGTGGGCATGGCCCAGGAAGCTGAAAAAACAGGCACCTACACCGAGTTTGTGGAAACGGTCCTTCCCCGCATCAAGAAAGCCGGATACAACGTGATTCAGCTCATGGCCGTACAGGAGCATCCCTATTACGGCTCATTCGGATACCAGGTGTCCAATTTCTTTGCCCCTTCATCGCGTTTTGGAACCCCCGAGGAACTGAAGGCCCTTGTGGACGCAATTCACGGCGCCGGCTTGGCGGTCGTTATGGACATTGTCCATTCCCACGCGGTGGCAAATGAGGTGGAAGGCCTTTCCCGCATGGACGGCACCACCTATCAGTATTTTCACGGCGGTGACAGGGGAATCCACGAGGCGTGGGGGTCGCGCCTGTTTGATTACGGCAAGATCCAGGTGCTGCATTTCCTGCTGTCCAACTGCCGTTTCTGGCTGGAAGAATATGGGTTTGACGGGTTCCGGTTTGACGGCATCACCAGTATGCTGTACCTGCATCATGGTCTTGGAAAGGCCTTTGTCTCCTATGACGACTATTTTGACGGATCCGTGGACGAGGATGCGCTTGCCTACCTGGCCCTTGCCAACAAGGTCATAAAAGAGGTCAAGCCCGGCGCCGTCACCATTGCCGAGGACGTGAGCGGCATGCCGGCCCTGGCCCTTCCCGCCGACGAAGGGGGTTTCGGGTTTGACTTGCGATTCGCCATGGGCGTCCCTGACTTCTGGATCCGTGTCATCAAGGAATACCGGGATGAAGACTGGCCCATGGGGTATCTCTGGCATGAGTTGACCAACCGGAGAAAAGAGGAAAAAACGATCAGCTATGCGGAATCCCACGACCAGGCCCTGGTGGGGGACCAGACCATCATATTCCGCCTGGCCGGGGAGCGCATGTATTGGCACATGCACAAGGAAGACCCTGATCTGGAGGTTGACCGGGCCATTGCCCTGCATAAAATGATACGCCTGATCACCCTGGCAACAGCCGGGCACGGCTATCTCAATTTCATGGGAAATGAGTTCGGGCACCCGGAATGGATCGATTTCCCCCGGGCGGAAAACAGCTGGTCATACCGGTATGCCCGCAGGCAGTGGTCCCTTGTTGACAACAACGATCTGAAATACGCGTACCTGAACGCGTTTGACCGGAAGATGATTGAAATCGCAAAGTCTCTGGGGATTCCCGGGGACCCGGAACCGAAACTGCTTTATCAGAGCGAGCAGGACAACATTCTTGCGTTCGAACGAAGACAGCACATATTTGTGTTTAATTTTCACCCGGCCACATCCTTCACGGACTACCCGATTTACGCGCCTCCCGGGAAATACACGCTGGTTTTCGACTCGGATGACGCCGCTTTCGGCGGCCACAGCCGGCTGTCTTCCGGAAGCGTGCACTTTACAATGAAAGACCATGCCCGGGGAGGCGACCTAATGCAGCTCTACCTTCCCACGCGCACGGCCATGGTGCTGGCGCCGTAATGATACGGCATGTTTTTTGCTTGTCATTTGTTTTTGCCGGCCCCCATAAGCCTTACCCCTCTTCCACGATGGGAAAGGTCGCCCCGCCGTCCGGGAAAACCGCAACGCGGGCATTCTTCGGGAGCTTGCGGCCGCCTGCGTCAATGACCGCCTGCGGCGAGGTGCCGTTTTTGAAAAACCCCAGATGGCGGATTTCCGTTTCGGAAAGTTTTGGCACGTAGCAAAAAATATCATGTTCCCCGATCAGTCGCATGGAATAATAGGTCAGGAATTTCTGTTCAACGTCGAGGCCTTTTTTCACAAGGTTGAGAAAGCCCATCACCCGCGATTTGCCAATTGTCTTCAGGATGGTTTTCAAAACAAAAAGCGGCGGGGGCTTGGCCGGAAGCGGGATGTCGTCGAGCCCCCGTTCGGCTTTTAGAAACGCCATGATCCCCCCGCCCGGCTTGAGCGCTGGAAGGGCGTTGCCCACGCATTTCATGGACTGCTTGAAGTTGAAATTCATGGGTTGGGAGTTCACGATGACGGCATCCATTTTTCCCTTGAGGGGGATGCCGGCTTTTTTCCGGTTGTACTCAATCCCCGCCCGGTGCGCCCCGACCGGATCGCCTGCGTAGGCTGCGGTTACCCGCTGCGCTTCATCCAGGAGCACATTCACGATGAACATGTCGGCCGGTATCAGGGTGCGCATTTCTTCGATGTCTTTGCGGAACAGGTTGTCTTTCGGGTCGGCCCCCACCCGGTTGAACCAGTAGGGCGGCTCTGAGATCATGGAATGGTGGTGGCCAATGGCGGATACCGCGGCGATGCCGGGAAAAAGGTTTTTCAGGCCGCCGCCGAACCCGGCCCACAGGTGCGGCTCGATCATGCCGATAAGGATGATGAGGTCGCTTTCCGCTGTTTTTCTGTTGAGCACAACCGGGGTACCCCGGCGGGTTGTGCCGAAATTGTGGTTGCTGTCCGGGTCGAAGGCGTCGTGGTTGCGCCAGGATATTTCCTTCAGGTTGGCCGTGCCGATTTTTTCCCCCATTTCCTTTTCGGTCATGGGGGTGTGGATGCCAAGGGCCGTGATGGCGGTGACATTGTCCATGGCCGCCCCGCCCGCTGTCAGTTCCGCCAGCACAAGGTGAAAAAAGCGGTCTGCAGGGGTCGGGCGGGTGTTGTCGTCCACGACGATCAGGATTTTTTTGCCGGCCAGTCTCATTTCTGAAAGCTTGCCTGCGCCAATGGGGTTTTGAAGGGCAGCCTGTACAATGGCCGCCTCATCCGGGGCGCTGCCGCCGGATATGTCAAGACGCTCGGGCAGGTGGACATCCCAGGTGTCGGGCAGGCTGATGGACAGAGAGTCCGTGCCCCACGGCAAATCAATGTTCATCGTGTACCTCCTGTGGTCCTTTCAGTGTTGTAGGCTGTTTTTGCCTTGTTTCCCTTTAAGCCGGATAAGGGCGATCTCCGATATGGTGGCCGTTCTCATGGGCGGCCCCCAGGTACCTGCGCCGGAGCTGGTATAAATGAAGAAGTCACCGGATTGGTTCAGGCCGTAATCAAACCCCTTGTACAGAAACCGGGTGAGCAGGTTGAAGGGAAAGATCTGGCCGTGGTGGGTGTGCCCGGAAAGCTGCAGGTCGATGTTGATTTTCTTGTTCCAGTAAAAAGACGTGTCCGGCATCCAGTACGTGCTGAAATGCCGGCCGACGCGATCGGCGTCGCCGTCGGAAATGATGCTGGTCGGCGTGTGAAACAGCAGGATGCGGGCCGTCTCGGCCTTTTCCCCGCTTTCCGGAAGCCCTTTGATCTCTTCGACGGCGTTGATGCCGGGATAGCTCACCCCCACGATTTCAAGGCCGTCGATCTCGATCATTTCGTTGTGGATTCTCGTCATTGACGTTTGGTCGAGCATCCCGACGGTTTGATCCCTTCCGATATATTTTTCATGGTTCCCGCAGACATATAAAACGCCTTTATCCGCTTTTATGCCATCGAGTATGGGGGCCAGGTGGCCGTGCCATCTGCCGCCCATGCCGTCGAAAATATCACCGGTGATCACCACGAGGTCGGGCTCGATCCGGTTGACGCG
>SKZX01000122.1 GCA_007127175.1 Desulfobacterales bacterium | reverse complement strand
TCGGCAATCGCCTTTCTTGCGTCCGGGGCCCGCCTGAGGGGGATGGAATGGTCCGGTTCCAGTTCCACCAGGAGCATGGACAGGATGCGCGCACGGTTGGATGCGGCCATGCGGTAGCGGTGGAAGCGTTCGGCCGGGGATTGAGGGGTTGCGGCCTGTTTTTTCGGATTTCGGTCCGCCCGCCGGGTCATGGCGTTGAGCGTCTGCCGGGCGTTCTGAAAATCGCCCCGCCACAGCATGGCAATACCCTCGCAGGCATAACGGTAGGCCGTATCGGCAGTGATGGCATCGTCTACGACGATCACCCGGTCAGGTGGTTTTTTCCCGCTCTCCGAGCGCCAGAGGGCATTTTTTTTCGCGATGGCATCTGTCCATGTCAGGACCGTCTGGTTCTTGTGTGGCTGCATGGCGGAATTTTTTTATTAAAAGGTGTGTTTGAAACAATTGCAAGATGATCCGAATGGGTTTAAGCAACAATAGCGCCGTTTTGATTTCCGGGCAACGCCTTTTCTTAAAAACCCCGCTTCGGGGGAACCGGTTTGGCCCTTTCCAGGCAACGGAAGGCATATGTGTATGCCGCTTTTACCCTTTTCTTTCCAGGGTTTTCATATCCATCCTGGTGGGGGATGCCATTACGGCGTCAACGGTTTTCGACCTCGTGTTTATCTTTGCCGGAAATATCCGCCAAAGGGCCGAATTCGTTTTGGGTTGACGTAGTTGTCAAGTTTCTGTATTAGAGCCTTAATCTTTGGGCTCCGCCCTTAATTGCCGGTGACACATAACGGTTTTTTTTAAGCCTTAAGCCATGACGGCACCGTAAAAAGTCAAAAAACACGGTAAAGAAGGCTAAGTAAAAAGTTCCATATACAAGGCGTAGTGATTTTTCATTCGCGATGGCATACATATAGTATTTCGAGCGAATGAAAAATTGCTACAACGCAGTAGATGGGACTTTTTACGACGCCATCAAGCCATCATTGCACGACCATTTCCCGTATTCGGGATGGACAATGCCCGCGGCCGGAAGTTTCAGCGCCTCCCGTTTTGGCCCGGTTCAATAAAACATCATGCAAGACTTAAAGGAGAACAATATGAGAAAAATACTGTTGATGCTGATAGCCCTGAGTCTGGCGTTTGCCGGCCCCGCATTTTCAGGCGAAACCATTCGTATCGGCCTGATGTGCCCGCTTACCGGCTCCTGGGCCAGTGAGGGCAGGGACATGCGCCAGATCGTGGAGCTTCTGGCGGGCCAGGTGAACGAGCAGGGCGGATTGCTTGGCAAACAGGTCGAAATCATCGTGGCCGACGACGGCGGAGACCCAAGGACCGCGGCACTTGCGGCCCAAAGACTGGCGGCAAGAAATATCGTCGGCGTCATAGGCACCTATGGATCGTCCATTACGGAAGCCTCCCAGAATATTTATGCAGCCACGAATACCCTTCAGATTGCGAACGGGTCCACATCGGTTCGCCTGACGGAGAAGGGGCTGCCCTATTTCTTCCGCACCTGCCCCCGGGATGACGAGCAGGGGCGCGTGGCGGTTGAAACCATGCTGGAAAGGGGATACAAGAAGATCGCGATCCTGCACGATTCAACCACATATGCCAGAGGCCTTGCAGACGAGGCAAGGGGCCTTCTGTCCGGCAAAAATGTACAGATCGTGTTTTTTGACGCCCTGACACCCGGGGAGCAGGACTATACGACCATCCTGACCCAGATTCGCCGGAATGAACCGGATGTGGTTTTTTTCACCGGGTATTACCCGGAGGCGGCCATGCTGCTGCGCCAGAAGTTGGAGATGGGCCTTGAAGTCCCGTTTATCGGCGGTGACGCCACCAACAATCCCGACCTGGTCAAGATCGCCGGCACCCGTGCGGCAAAAGGCTTCCTCTTTCTCTCCCCGCCGGTTCCCCAGGATTTGCCTTCTCCGGAGGCAAAGAATTTCCTTAAAGCTTACACGGATCAATACGGCCAGGCACCCGGGTCCATCTGGGCGGTGCTGGCCGGCGACGGTTTCCGGGTGCTTGCAGAGGCAATCAGGGAAACCGGCACCACGGATACCGCTACCCTTGCCGCTTACCTGAAAAATGATCTGCAGGCGTTTCCCGGGCTCACCGGAATGATCGATTTTGACGACAAGGGCGATCGTATCGGCGATGTTTACCGGGTTTATGAAGTCGACGGCGAGGGGAATTTTATTCTGCAGATGTAATTAATGCCGGATAACGGAAAATTCGACTCTGCATCCAGGTTTATGACCATGGGGGCGGGATAAATTCCGTCCCCATGGTCGCCTGAGAAATCGTCCTTCATGATCCCTATGCCGGCCTTGGTTTACCCGGTCTTCCCGGCCGCCGGAAATGAGCGGCCGGGGCATTCAATCAATCCCTGAAAGATCAGGTCTAATGGAGCAATTTTTCACTCAGCTGACCAACGGGTTGGCTGTGGGCGGCATCTATGCCTTGATTGCGCTCGGCTACACCATGGTTTACGGTGTGCTCAAGCTCATCAATTTCGCCCACGGCGACCTGTTCACCATCGGCGCCTATCTGGGTTTGACGCTGCTGGCATCCCTGGCCATTACAGACCATGTGGGGGCGACTGCCGGGTTGCTGGTCCTGGCGGTTATGGTCATGGGGCTGGTCGGGGTCATCGGAATCCTCCTGGACAGGGTGGCCTACAAGCCGCTCAGAACATCGCCCCGGCTATCGGCGGTGGTGTCGGCACTGGGCGCGTCCATCGTGTTTTCAAACACCATCATGCTTGTCTTTGGCCCCGGGAGAAAGGTTTATCCCCAGGGGCTCCTGCCGACGCATGTTTTGTCGGTTTTCGGGCTGCCGGTGCCTGTCATGCGCATCGCCATCCTTGTCACTTCCCTTGTTCTGATGATCGGTCTTTATTTGTTCATCCAGAAAACGCGAACCGGAACGGCTATCAGGGCTGCGGCCATAGACCAGGATGCCGCCCGCCTCATGGGCATCAATGTGGACCGGGTCATCATGCTGGTGTTTTTCATCGGGCCGGCGCTGGGCGGTGCAGCCGGGCTCATGGTGGGACTTCATTACGGCCAGATCAATTTCACCATGGGCTGGATATACGGGCTCAAGGCTTTTACGGCCGCTATTCTGGGCGGCATCGGAAACATCCCCGGGGCCATGGTGGGCGGTCTGCTGCTGGGCGTGATCGAATCAATGGGTGCGGCATACATTTCCAATGCGTGGAAGGATGCCATCGCCTTTTTTGTGCTGATATTGATCCTGATTGTTCGCCCTACCGGTTTGCTCGGGGAGCGCGTGGCGGAAAAGATATGAGCGGCAACCGGAAAAAAATACGAATCGCCGCCTACGCCGCAGTTGCCGTGTGCTGGCTGGCTGCGCCCCTGTTTCTGGGCAACTACGGCATGGATGTGCTCAACAATATCGCCATATACGCATTGCTGGGGCTTTCTTTAAACATTATTTTAGGCTACGGCGGCATGTTTCACATGGGGCATGCGGCGTTTTTTGCCGTAGGCGCCTACACGACGGCCATCATCAATACGTCGTGGGGCGTTCCCGTGCTCTGGCTGCTGCCGCTTTCAGGGCTCACCGCCGGGCTGTTCGCCCTGGTTGTGGCCCGGCCG
>SKZX01000296.1 GCA_007127175.1 Desulfobacterales bacterium | reverse complement strand
CTTATGTGTACGTGAGATTCTTAAAAATTGATCGCAACGCAGATATTGGACTTTTTACAAAGCCGTCATATTTATCAAAAAAGCATGGACGCGTATGGTTCAGGATGAATCGCCACGCAGATATCGGGTTTTTTCCTTTGCATCAAAATTTCTTATGATATAAAATTCTTAACACAGCCTTTCAATGGCTTCGGGATATTGAGAAAAAAACCGGGAACGAAGGAGGCATCATGGTTACAACAAACGAGCCGCAGCCGGAAATCGCCTTGCCCGGGATTGCCAACCTCAGGCAGGTTCGGCGAAACCTCACCACCGGCGCCCTTTATGAAGAAATTGTTTTCCACCGGGAAGGGCAGGTCGCACACCTGGGCCCCATGGTCGTCAGAACGGGCCATGATGCGGAAATGCCGCCTTCCGACAAATTTATCGTCAAAGACCCCGTGAGCGCCAAAAAGGTATACTGGGACAACGTCAAGAACGAGCTCTCCGAAAACTTTTTCAACACCCTGTATAACCGCCTGCTGGCCTACATGCACAGCAAGACCGCGTACGTCCAGGACTGCATGGCCGGCAGCGTCGAGGAGTACGCCATTCCCATGCGCATTGTCACCGAAACCGCATGGCATTCCCTTTTCGTTCGGAACATGTACTACCAGCTGCCGGAGCTTCCGCCCCTGGAGCAGTTCGAGCCGGGGTTCACCCTTATCCACGTGCCCGGTTTTCACGCCATTCCCGAGATGGACGGCACCAGGACAGCGTCTTTTGTCATTGTCAGCCTGGAGCGGAAAATGGTGCTCATCGGCGGAACCCACTACGCCGGTGAAATCAAGCAGGCCGTTTTTACCATGGTGAACCACCTCATGCCCGAAGACGTTTTTGTGCTGCGGTGCGCGGCCAATGTGGGCCCGGACGATGACGTCGCCATATTCATGGGCCGGGGGGAAGCGGGTAAAACCACCCTGGCCATCGATCCGGCCAGGCGCTTTCTGGGGGACCATTCCCACGGGTGGACCGAAAAAGGCATCTTCAACCTGGACTGGGGCGGGTATGCCAAGCTTTACGGGATCCGCGAGGAAAGCCAGCCTTACATACACGCCTGCACCCGGCGGTTCGGCACCCTGCTCGAAAACGTGAGCATCGACCCGGACACCCGGCGAATCGATACCAATGACAACAGCCTCACGGAAAATATCCGGGCGGCATACCCGATTTCCCACCTGCCCAACGCCATTCGCAGGGGGATGTACGGGCATCCGGAAAACCTGTTTCTGCTCACCTGTGACGCCTTCGGCGTGCTGCCCCCCATTGCCCGACTGACGCCGGAGCAGGCTGTTTATGCGTTCCTGTCCGCCTATACGTCAAAATTCAAGCAGACCGACACCGGGAAAATGGTGCCGGAGGTCATGTTCGAAGTGTGTTTCGGGGATGCGGCCCTGGCCCTGCCGGCCCATGCATACGGCCAGAAGCTGCTGGAAAAGATCAAGCGGCACGGCATCAGATGCTGGCTGGTCAATACCGGCTGGAGCGGCGAGCCCTATACCCGCGGGGAGCGCGTCCGCATCGGCCACACCCGTGCGCTGATCCGCGCGGCCATATCCGGGGGGTTCAACACCGTGCGGTGGGAGCCCGACCCCGTATTTCAGTTTGAGATACCCGCGGAATCCCCGGACCCGAACATTGCCGCGGAAATGCTCAACCCCCGCAAACAGGCGGCGGACCCGGACGAGTACGAAATGCGGGCCAACCGCCTGGTGGCTGAATTCGTAAAGGATTTTAAAAAGTTTGAAACCGAAATCCCCGAGGAAATGCGGGTCATGCTCTCACAGATCATCACAATGGATGATTCGTTGGATTTCGAGGATTATGATTTTAATATTTAGGTTGTAGGTTGTAAGTTGTAAGTTGTAGGTTATAAGGAAAAACCGTTACTCGGCTTCAACCACCCGGCCGCAATATGTCCGCCTCAAACGCCAGGGTCGCGAAATAGTCGTCCATGGTTTCCTCCCGGCGGATAAGCGACACTGAACCGTCCGCGTTGAACATCAGCTCCTTTGGCCGCAGCTTGGCGTTGTAATTGAACCCCATGGCATGGCCGTGGGCGCCGGTGTCCTGGATCACCAGCAGGTCTTTCTCCCGGATTTCCGGAAGGTCCCTTTCCACGGCGAACTTGTCGATGTTTTCACAAAGCGACCCCACTACATCTACGCGCTGAGAAGGCCTGTCCGGCGCCTTTTCCAGGTCGGACCCCGGCGATGCCGGGTCCACCACATCGATATGGTGGTATGCGCCGTACATACCCGGCCGCATGAGCGCGGACATGGACGCGTCAACCCCCACGTACCGGCGGTATATGTTTTTCTCGTTGATGGCCGTTGTCACAAGAACGCCGTGCGGGCCGGTCATGTAACGGCCGCTTTCCATGCACAGGTCCGGCGTTTTTCCGTGCTGTTTTCTGAAATCGGCATACAGTCCCGTGATTTTTTCTCCCATGGCCTCGATGTCCAGGGGCGGGTCCCCCGGCCGGTATGGAATGCCCAGTCCGCCGCCCATGTTGATGAACTCGAAGTCGATGCCCAGCTCCCCGGAAATCTCCGCGACCATGTCCAGAAGCATTTTCACGGTTTCAACCATGTATTCGTGGTTGAGCTCATTGGACACCAGCATGGTGTGCAGGCCGAAGCGGGTGGACCCCAGATCGCGCATTCTCCGGTAGGCGTCCGTGATCTGGTCGTGGCTCACCCCGTACTTGGCTTCCACCGGATTGCCGATAATGGCGTTGCCGGTCCGCAGCGGCCCCGGGTTGTAGCGAAACGAGATGAGATCGGGGATCTGCGGCAGCTTGTCGATAAGGGTGATGTCGTCCAGGTTCAGAATGCTCCCCCCGTTTGCCAGTGCGGCTTCGAAGTCCTCCCTTGTGGTGTTGTTGGAGGTGAACATGATTTCTCCGCCTGCCGCCCCGGTTCGTCGGCTCATCACCAGCTCGGGGATCGAACTGCAGTCGAACCCGAAACCCATATCCCGCATGATTTCCAGGATGCGCGGGTTGGGGAGCGCCTTGACCGCAAAAAACTCCCTGAAATTTCCCGTTGATGCAAAACATGCCTTGAGCCGGTTGCCGGTATCCCGGATACCGGCTTCATCGTATATGTGAAATGGCGTTCCGAAATGCGCCGCTATATCAGGCAGCACCGGAAACAGTCGCTGCCTGAAGTCTCCTGTCATGGGCATAACCGCCCTCCTTATGCTGTTGTTATCTGTTGTTTTATGTTAAAGAGGCCCTTATTTATGACAAGGATTTTTTATATACCCTCAACACATTCTTTTTTCAAGCTTTCTTGATATAATAGGGGAGCGATCCCCAACTTTTCACCGGGAGTTGCTGAATCCACAGAACCCATCTCAAAACCCAGGTTCCGGTTCAAGATTGCGGCGGCGTTTTGTTAATTGTTTTTTCGAAATCGAAATCGCTATCGATTTTCCCAAACCCACAGGCAACGGTGGCGTCCTTTAACAAAAATGACAGGCAGGTGCTTCGCCCCGCAGACTGGAAGTCTGTCCCTGGGGGGTTGGGCATTTGACTGTGTTTAATCCCCGGAGGGATATGAATTTTAGCCGGTCGTTTCAACCACCGGTATGG
>SKZX01000083.1 GCA_007127175.1 Desulfobacterales bacterium | reverse complement strand
TGGGCCCGCAGAAGGGGGAAAGACCGTCACCCTGCAGGCCCTTATGGCCAGGGGAGAGGCAGCCATTTCATCGGATACGGAATGCGTTGACCGAATTGAAAAGCAGATTCAAAGTGACGATGTTGCCATTATTATCTACACCTCCGGTACAACAGGCCCGCCCAAGGGCGCCTGTCTGACCCATAAGAATTTTTTGGCTGAACTTGACGCAACAGATGTCGTAAGCCAAAAGGACGTCGGCGATATCATGATGTTTTTTCTGCCCTTGGCCCACGTGGGGGAGCGGATTGCTCAATTCATGCGCATCCACAGGGGGATTGCCGGGGCATATGTCCGGGACATCACGAAAATACTCGATGATATCAAGGAAATCCGCCCCACCTTTTTCGGCAGCGTGCCGAGAATTTTTGAAAAAGCCTACGGCCGGATTCGCTCCCAGGTGGATGAGGCGCCGCCATTCAGGCAGAAGCTTTTTTACTGGGCGGAAAAAACCGGGCGCGCGGTCAGCCGTAAAATTCAGTCCGGCGAGACGGTCCCCACAGGCCTTTCCCTCCGGTATAAACTGGCGGACACACTGGTCTTCAAAAAAGTCCGGGATATATTCGGTGGCCGGGTCGGGTATTTTCTGTCTTCAGCAGCGCCCATTTCCGTTGAAATCATCGAGTTTTTCCACGCCTGCGGCATGGTCATCCTGGAAGGCTATGGCCAGACCGAGGTGTCCTGTTTCTGCACGTTGAACCGGCCCGATGCCTACCGTTTCGGCTCCGTGGGGCAAGCCCTGCCGGGCGTTGAATTGAAAATTGCTGAAGACGGTGAAGTCATGGTCAAAGGCGACATCGTTTTCAAGGGGTATCTCAACCAGCCGGAGCTCACGGAAAGGACGCTCACCCGTGACGGGTGGATCTATACCGGCGATATCGGCCGGATCGATGCGGACGGGTTCCTCTGGATCACGGGAAGGAAAAAAGACATCATTATCACTTCCGGCGGGAAAAACGTAACCCCGTCCAATATCGAAAACATGATCATGAACCACCCCCTGATTGAATATGCCATGGTCCACGGCGACCGCCGCAAATACCTCACCGCCCTGATCTCGCTTTCCCCGGAAAATTTGCTGGCATGGGCGGAATCCAACGGGTACCCGGGGCTCGGCTATGAACAGGTCGCGGCGCTTGACGCGGTCAAAGAGGAAGTTCAAAAAGCGGTTAACGAAGCAAACGCGCACCTGGCCAATTTTGAGACAATCAAGAAATTTGTTGTTCTTCCCAACCCCCTTTCGATCGAAACCGGCGAGCTGACCCCCACCATGAAGGTCCGCAGAAATATCGTGGAAGAAAAATACAGGAACATGCTCGATGATCTCTATAAAGAGAAATAAATGACAACAAACGCGATTCAGCCCTTTGAAGAAGCCATAGCAGACCACCATCAGCGCCTTGGGACATTATCCAGGGCCGGCCGGAGGCTGATGGGCTATTTCTGCACCTACACGCCCGTTGAAATCCTTCATGCGTCAGGGTTTGTTCCCGTGCGCATCCATGCAGGCGCCGGCCGGATGGACAAGGCGGGCGCACACCTGCCGGACTTTATCTGCCCTTATATGAAGCTGTCCCTGGAAAATGCCCTTGACGGGAAATACGATTTCCTCGCCGGACTGGTTCAGGGATATTCCTGCGATGCGGCCTGCGGGCTGGTCAACATATGGAAAGATATTTTTACAGGCCGGTTTTTTCACACCCTACCCATCCCTTACAACGACACCCCTGAATCCAGGGCGTACTACCGGTCGGCCCTTTTAGAATTAACGGAAAAACTTGCATTTGCCGGCGCGCATGCCAGCGAAACCGCGCTGAGCGATTCCATTGATCTGTATGCCCGTATTCGAAGCCTTCAGCTTGACCTCTGCCGGCGCCGTCAAAAAGGAAATGCCGCCGTTTCTTCAAAAAACCTGATGGCCATTGTGGGTGCAGGGTTTTTAGTGTTGCCGGAGCAGTACCTTTTGATGCTTGAAGAATTCCTGGACCGGCTTCCCCCGGACCCCCCGGCGGCAAAAGACGGTTTTCCGGTGATGATCAGCGGCAGCCTCATCGAAGACGCCGGGGTTCTGGATGCCATTGAATCGTCCGGCGGCCGGATCGTTGCCGATGACCTGTGCAATGGTTTCCGGCAGATATTTCCCCCTGACGGCCGGGGAGAGAATCCCATGGACCGGCTGATTGACAGGTACATAAACCGTTTTCCGTGCCCTGCCAGGTCCCGGGCTGAAGATCGCGGCAAGCGCCTGTTGGACCTGGCAGGAGATACCGGCGCAAAAGCCGTGGTCTTTGTCGTGCAGAAATTCTGCACGCCGCATCTTGCCGATTACCCTGTGTTGTCGGAACTGCTGAAAGCGAACGGGCTGGCCTCGATCATGGTTGAAATGGACGAAACCTGGCAGATGGCATCGCAGCTGAAAACGCGGCTGGAAAGCTTTTTTGAAATGATGGGGAGCGCAGCATAACGAGCCATGGAAAAAACGAAGAAATCGACCAAGCGGCTCAAGACCGCAAAAGAGCTTCAAAAAGTCGTTGCCGAATATTACCAGCGGTGCATATCCGCCAGGGCGCAAGGGCGGCCGGTGGGATGGATGCCCCCCATGAACGGCGTGATTGAGCTGTTTTATGCCATGGACCTGCAGCCGGTATTTCCGGAAAACTGGTCGCCGGTGTGTGCGGCCTTCGGCCTGGCGCCGGCTAATTTTGCCGTCTCCGAAGACATGGGCTACTCCCGGGATCTGTGCGGATACCTGCGAAATATCATCGGATACGTCCACGGGCTGATGAACGAAAAAGACTCCCCCTTTGGCGGTCTGCCGGCGCCGGACATGCTCATGTCCCCCGGCGGCGGCTGCGTACCCGTGATGAAAATCTTTCACGAGCTGGAGCGACGGTTCCCGGACGCAAAGGTTTTTTATGCAGATCTGCCCCAGGTGCCGGTGGAAGACATTCAGGAATATCATATCGACTATGCCATGTCCGAAGGGGAGCGGCTGGCTGATTTTTTAACGGAAACAACCGGCCGCCGCCTGGATGAAGATCGCCTGGAAGAAGTGGTCCGGCTGTCGGACCGCGCCTGCGAGCTCTGGGATGAGATCATGTCTTTCCGCAGGTATCGTCCCGTCCCTTTTTCCGCTGCGGAAATGGGGATCATGTTTGTGATGGTGACGCTTCAGGGAACGCAGACAGCGGTGGATTACCTGACCCGGGTAAGAGATGAAGTGAGCGAAAAGGCTGAAGCCGGCATTGGGGTCATAGAAAATGAAAAAATCCGGCTGTTCTGGGACAATATCCCCTTGTGGTACAATATGGGGCTGTTTAATTATTTTGAGAAAAACGGTGGCGTGGTGGTGGCGGAAACCTATTCCGCTGCATGGTCCATTCGCCTGGACACCCGCAACCCCAAAAGGGCGCTTGCGCTGAAAAGCCTCATGTCCTATCCGCTGGTTTCCTGCGTTTCCATCAACAAGCGAAAGGAAATGGTGCTGAAAGCCTGCCGGAGCTACGGGATCGACGGCGTGGTATTCCACCGCAACAAGTCCTGCCTCCCCATCACCCTGGAGCAGATGGAAATAAAGGAAGCCCTGGAAAAGGATCTTGGCATC